>NZ_JBEXHY010000034.1:0-52389 GCF_040608295.1 Micromonospora sp. NPDC005197
GGGCTCGGCCGGCTCAGCGCCGGCGGCGACCGGCTCGCCGACGGCCTGATCCGGCTGGAGAGCGGCGCCGGCGAGTTGGCCTCCGGGCTGACCCGGCTGGGCGGCGGGGCCGGCGACCTCGCCGACGGTCTGGCCGACGGCGAGCAGAAGATTCCGGGGTACGACGACGCGGACGCCCGCTCCGGCGTCCTCGGCGATCCGGTGTCACTGGACCGCTCGGCCCGCCACCCGGCCGGCTCGTACGGGGTCGGCTTCGCGCCGTACTTCCTCGGTCTGGCGCTCTGGGTCGGCGCGATGATCACGTACATGCTGCTGCGGCCGGTCAACCGGCGGCACGTCATGTCCGGCGCACCCGCCTGGCGGGTCGCGCTGGCCGGGTTTCTGCCCGCCGCGGCGGTCGGGCTGGCCCAGGCCGGTGTGCTCTTCACCGTGGTGACACTGGTGTTGGGGCTGGCCCCGGTGCACCCCGCCGCGACGCTGGGTCTGTTGGCGCTGGTCTCGCTCGCCTTCACCGCGATCATGCAGTGGCTGGGCGCCCAGCTCGGCCCCGCCGGGCGGCTCGCCGCGCTGGCCCTGCTGATGCTCCAGCTCACCTCCTCGGGCGGCACCTACCCGGTCCAGACCTCGCCCGGCTTCTTCCAGGCGATTCACCCCTGGTTGCCGATGAGCTACGTGGTGGCGGGGCTGCGGCACACCATCAACGGCGGCCCGGCCGGCCCGGTGGTGACGGCGGCGCTCGTGCTGCTCGGCTTCGCGGTGGCGGCGCTGGCCCTGACCACCGGCGCGGCCCGTCGCTCACGCCGGCTCACCCCGGCGAAGCTGCACCCCGAGCTGACCATGTGAGGATGGGCCGGTGACGGACGGACGGTCGAGGCGGCGGGAGGACACGCGTCAGCGGCTCTTCGTCGCCGCGGTGGACCTCATCGCCGAGCGCGGTTTCTCCGCGACCACGGTGGACGACATCGCGGCCCGGGCCGGTGTCGCGAAGGGCACGGTCTACTACAACTTCGAGTCCAAGACGGTGCTCTTCGAGGAGTTGTTGCGCCACGGCATCGGCCTGCTCACCGCCGAGTTCCGGGCGGCGGTCGCCGGGCAGCCGCCGCGCGCCGCGCTGGCGGCCCTGGTCCGCGCCGAACTGGAGTACATCCGCCGGTACCGGGCCTTCGCCCAACTGCTGCTGTCGGAGATGTGGCGGACCAACCGGGAGTGGCAGCAGACGTTGCGGCTGTTGCGCGGCGAGGCGATCGCGGTGATCGCCGAGACCGTGCGGGCCGGGGTGGACAGCGGGGACCTGCCGGCCGATCTGGACGTGCCGACCGCCTCCTCGGCGTTGTTCGGGGTGGGCCTGGTGGTGGCCGTGGACTGGCTGGTGTTCCAGCCCGACCGGCCCATCGCCGACGTGCAGGAGGCGCTGCTCGGCATCGTGCGCCGGGTCGCTCAGACCTGACCGCAAGTCCTGCTCAGGGCGGGTAAATCGGTTGAGTCGACGGGGCTGCTGCCGGCACGCTGGGTGTTCCGCCACCCACGTCCGGAGGAACTCCGATGCGCCTGCTCCGTGATCTGTGGGGCACCTCGCCGCGCCGTCTGACGCTCGTGGCCGTCCTTATCGTGCTCGGCGCCGCCGGTCAGGCGGGCGCGTCGGCGCTCGCCGGCGCGGTGCTGGTACACCGGTCGACGAGCTCCTTCGCGGTGCTGGCCGCGGCGCTGGCCGCCGTGGTGCTCAGCGATCTCGTGGTGAGCCTGTTGATGGCCGGGCTGACCGCCGACTGGTCCGCGGACGTCCGTCGGCGGCTCTGCCGGGTCGCGCTGGGGCAGGACCTGCCGAGCCTCGAGACCACGCCGGTGGGCGAGCTGCTCGACCGCATCGACGGGGACGTCTACCAGGTGGCGTCGGCGGTACGTAACCAGGGCTCGCGCCTCGCCCAGGGGCTCTGTGTCGGCCTGCTGTCGATGGTGGTGGCGCTGGCCGTGTGGTGGCCGGCCGGGATAGCGATGCTGCTGCTCACGGTGCTGCTGGGGGTGGGACTGCGCCGGCCCACGGCGCGGATCGGCCCCGCCCGGATGGTCGAGGAGGAGGCCTGGTCGGACCTGGCCGCCGTGATGGAGGAGGCGGTGCACGGTCAGGACGACGTGCGGACCAGCCTGGCCCAGCCGTACGTGCTGCGGCTGTACGCCCGGCGCGCTGCCGCCGTGCTGTCCCGCGGCCACCGGGTCTGGGTGCTGTCCGCCCGGGTGGCGACGGTCGCCACCGCGACGATCCGGGCGGGCGTCGGCGTGGTGGTGCTCGGCGGCGCCTGGGCCCTGGCCACCGACCGGGTCGACGCCGCCCGGCTCACCGCGATCTGGCTGCTCGCCCTGGCCTTCGGGGCCACCGCCGAACACGTCAGCCGGATGGTGCCCGAGCTACAGGAGGCCCTCGGCGCGTGGGCCCGGGTGCAGTTGCTCCAGAAGGCCCGGCAGGAGCCGGTCGGCGGGGCCAGTCCGGCCGAGGGTGACCTGCGCATCCGAGACCTGACGTTCGGATACGAGGTGAGCGGCCCGGAGAGCGGGCGGGGTCCGGCCCTGCGCGGGCTCAGCCTGACCTTCGCGCGCGGCCGGTCGTACGCCCTGATCGGGCGGACCGGGTCGGGTAAGTCGACCCTGGCGAAGGTGCTCACCAGGGCCGTGGACGTGCCGTCGGGCACCGTGTTCCTCGGCGGCACCGACCTGTGTGACCTCGACGTCGAAGAGCTGCGCCGCTGGGTGGCGCTGGTGCCGCAGCGCACCGAGATCCTGGCCGGCACGCTCGCCGAGAACGTCGCGCTCTACGACCCGGAGCTGCTCGACGCCGCCGCCCGGGCGTTGGACGAGCTGGGCCTGGCCGGCTGGATCGCCGAGCTGCCCGACGGGCTCGCGACCCGGCTGGGGGAGGGCGGGCACGTGCTCTCCGCCGGCCAGGAGCAGTTGGTGGCGTTCGCCCGGATCCTGGTGCGCGATCCGCACGTGGTGATCCTGGACGAGGCCACCGCGCGGCTGGACCCGGTGACCGAGGCGCGGGTGCAGCGGGCCACCGAACGGCTGCTGCGCGACCGGATCGGCATCGTCATCGCCCACCGGCTCTCCTCGGTGCGTCGCTGCGACGAGGTGGTGGTGCTGGCCGACGGCGCGGTGGTCGAGGCCGGCCCCCTGGAGACGTCGACGCGCTTCGCCGAGCTGCTGGCGACCAGTCACGCCGCCGTGTACGCCGGCGGGGCGTCGGCGTTCCGGTCCGGCGGCGGCACCGACCTGCTGACCGGCCCGCAGAACGCCGGTAGCGACCTGTTGACCGGCCCGCAGACCGCCAGCACCGACCTGTTGACCGGCCCGGACGCCGCTGGCGCCGACCTGTTGACCGGCTCCGAGACCGCCGGCACCCGGCCGGGCGCTGGTCCGGTCGGACCGGCCGTGACGGGTGAGCCGGGCCCGGCGGCGCGGGCCGAGCCGCCGCCGTTGCCACCGACCCCGCCGGCCCGCACGTTCCGGGAGATCATCCGGCTCTGCACCAACGACCCTCGGTACGGCGCGGCGGCGATCGCGCTGTTCCTCGGGCTCAGCCTGCTCGGGCTGGACGGCCCGCTGCTGCCGTGGCTCTGGGCCGACCTGGTCGACGGGACCGGCAACCCGTACCTGCCGGCGCTGGGCATCGTGGCCGGGCTGCTGGTCACCCTGCCGCTGCCGTACTACACCCACGTCTGGTTCCCGCACTGGTGGGTGCGGCAGATGCTGCGGATCGGCCTGCGTCTGGTGCACGGCCAGACCGGCCCGCGCCGGGTCAGCTCGCACACCCCGGCCGAGGTCGTGGCGCAGGGCGGTGACACCGAGCGCGTGGTGCAACTCGCCGACAACGTGCTCGACCAGTCCGTCGCGCTGGTCCTGGTGGTCGCCATGACGGCGGTCACCGGCAGCGTCGTACCGGGGCTGTTCTTCCTCGGCACGATGGTCGTCTCCGGACTGGCCGCGACGCTGTTCGGTCCGAAGCTGGAGCGTGCCGCCCGAGCGACCGTGACGGCGCGGGCGGCGTTCGCCACCGCCCTGGTCTCGGCGCTCTCCGCGGCGCGGACGGTGAAGCTCGCCGGCGCCACGGCGGCGGTGCTGCGTCACCTCGCCGTCCTGGACGCGCTGCGCAGTGACCGGCAGCGACGGGAGATCTCCGTGCAGGTGTGGTCGCGGTCGACGCCGTCGGTGGCCAGTGGCCTGCTGCCGATCGGCGCGTGGGCCCTCTACCTGGGCGGCGAGCTGTCGGCCGGCGCGGTGCTGGTGGCGGTCTCCACGCTGGGCGCGGCCCGGTGGTTCGCCTGGACCACCGCGTCGTTGATCTCCCAGCTGCCGTCGGCGCGGGTGTGGACCCGCCGGACGGTGGCGATGACTGGCGTGGGCGCGTACACGGCGGCGGTGCCGGCGGTCGACCTGGCCGCCGGGACCGCGCCCGCGCCGACGTCGCCGCCCCGGCACCCGCTGCGCCGGTTGGAGCTGCGCCGCTTCTCGGTGGTGCACTCCGACGGCACGGTCGCCGTCCGGGACGTGGACCTGACGGTGCAGCGCGGGCAGTTGGTGCTGGTCGTGGGGCCGGTCGGGTCGGGCAAATCCTCGCTGCTGCGGGCGCTGGCCGGCATCGTGCACCACACCGGCGAGCTGTCGTGGAACGGCGACCCGGTCACCGAGCCCGAGCTGTTCCTGCGCCCCAACCAGGTCGGCTACGTCGGCCAGTTGCCCCGGGTGCTCTCCGGGACGGTGGCCGACAACATCGCGCTCGGCCACCAGGTGGACGCGGCCGGCGCGGTCAGCACCGCCCAGCTCGACCACGACCTGGCCGCCGCCGGCGGTGGGCTGGGTCTGCTCATCGGGCACAAGGGCACCCGGCTCTCCGGCGGCCAGCTACAGCGGCTGGCGCTGGCCCGGGCGCTGGCACCGCGTACCGAACTGCTGGTCGCCGACGACGTGTCGTCGGCGCTGGACGTCACCACCGAGCTGGCGCTGTGGCGGGCGCTGCGGGCGCACGGGGTGACCGTGGTCGGGTCGACCGCGAAGCGTGCCGCGCTGGTCCGCGCCGACCACGTGGTGGTGTTGCACGCCGGGGCGGTGGCGGCGCAGGGCACCTGGCGGGAGCTGGAGGGCGACTGGTCGCACCTGGCCGGCTGACGGTCGGGCGGCTGCCGGTGACGGCAGCCGCCCGTACGGGGTTCGGATCAGGCGCGGGCGTACTGGGCGGGTCCGCTGTACGCGACGCCGAGCTTCGCGGCGGCGCGGCGCGGCCAGTACGGGTCGCGCAGCAGTTCCCGGCCGAGCAGCACCAGGTCGGCCTCGCCGTTGGCGACGATCTGCTCGGCGTGCTCCGGCTCGACGATCAGGCCGACCGCGCCGGTCGGCACGCCCGCCTCACGGCGAATCTGGGCGGCCAGCGGCACCTGGTAGCCGGGGCCGAGCGGGATGCGCTGGTCCGGGCTGACGCCGCCGGAGGAGGCGTCGACCAGGTCGACGCCGACGCCGGCCAGCTCACCGGCGAGCACCACGCTGTCCTCGACGGTCCAGCCGCCCTCGACCCAGTCGGTGGCGGAGATCCGGGTGAGCACCGGCACGCTCTCGCCGACCGCGGCGCGCACGGCGCGGGCGACCTCCAGGGTGAGCCGCATCCGGGCGGCCCGGTCGCCGCCGTACGCGTCGGTGCGGTGGTTGGTCAGCGGCGACAGGAACTCGTTGAGCAGGTAACCGTGCGCGGCGTGGATCTCCACGGCGGCGAAGCCGGCGGCGAGGGCCCGCTCGGCGCCTGCGGCGAACGCCTCGACCACCCTGGCGATGCCCGCCGCGTCGAGGGCGGTCGGCGTCCGGTAGCCGGGCGTGAACGGCTCGGACCCGGGGGCGACGGGCGTCCAGCCGCCCTCGGCGTCCGGCACTCCGCCGCGCTCCGGCGCCCACGGCCGGTAGGTGGAGGCCTTGAAACCGGCGTGCGCGAGCTGGACGGCCGGCACGGCACCGTGGGCGGCGACGAACTCGGTGATCGGTCGCCAGGCGTCCACGTGCGCGTCGGACCACAGCCCGGTGTCCTGCGGGGTGATCCGACCCTCGGGGAGTACGGCGGTCGCCTCGGTCAGCACCAGCCCGGCCCCGCCGACCGCGCGGCTGCCAAGGTGGATGCGGTGCCAGTCGGTGGGCAGGCCGTCCGGTCCGGCCGAGTACTGGCACATCGGCGCCATGGCGATCCGGTTGGGCAGGGTGACCCCGCGCAGGGCCAGGGGAGTGAACAGGGAACTCATCAGGTCATCCTCTCCGAAACGGCGACGGGCCCCGGGTAGAGGGGCCCGTCGCCGTGCAGTGACTTGTCAGGCAGGGACGGGGCTGAGCTCGGGCCGGGTGTCGGCGACCGGCTCCGGGTCGACGAGATCCCGGCGGCCCGCGGACTCGTACGCGGCCCGGTCGAGGGTGCCCTCACGGGCGGCGACCACGGTCGGCACGAGCGCCTGCCCGGCCACGTTGGTGGCGGTACGGATCATGTCCAGGATCGGGTCGATGGCCAGCAGCAGGCCGGCGCCGGCCAGCGGCAGCCCCAGCGTGCTCAGGGTGAGGGTGAGCATGACGATCGCCCCGGTCAGGCCGGCGGTGGCCGCCGAGCCGACCACCGAGACGAACGCGATGAGCAGGTAGTCGGTGACGCCGAGGTGCACGCCGAACACCTGCGCCACGAAGATCGCGGCGAGGGCCGGGTAGATCGCGGCGCAGCCGTCCATCTTCGTGGTGGCGCCGAACGGCACCGCAAACGAGGCGTACTCGCGCGGGACGCCGAGCCGCTCGACGGAGCGCTGGGTCACCGGCATGGTGCCCACCGACGAGCGGGACACGAAGGCCAGCTCGATCGCGGGCCAGGCGCCGGCGAAGAAGCGCAGCGGGTTGAGCCGGCCGGCGAGGATCAGCACCAGCGGGTAGACCACGAACAGCACGATGGCGCAGCCGACGTAGACGGCGGTGGTGAACTTCGCGAGGGGTGCCAGCAGGTCCCAGCCGTACGAGGCGACGGCGTTGCCGATCAGGCCGAGGGTGCCGATCGGGGCGAGTCGGATGACCCACCACAGGGCCTTCTGCACGATTTCCAGCAGCGAGCGGTTCAGCGCCACGAAGGGCTCGGCGGCGTCGCCGACCAGCAGGGCCGCGGCACCCACCACGAGGGCGAGGAAGACGATCTGGAGGACGTTGCCCTCGACGAACGCGCCGACCGGGTTGGTGGGCACGATGCCGGTGAGGAAGTCCGTCCAGGAGCCGGTGTTCTTGGGCGGGGTCGCGCCACCCAGGTCGAGGCTCACGCCGCGGCCCGGGTTGACGAGCAGGCCGAGGCCGATGCCGATGCTCACCGCGATCAGTGCGGTGATGCCGAACCACATCAGGGTCTTCAGCGCGAGCCGGGCGGCGTTGGCCACGCCGCGCAGGCTGACCACGCTGACCACGATGGCGGTGAAGACCAGCGGCGGCACGGCCAGCTTGAGGAGCTGGATGAAGAGGCTGCCGACGGTGTGCAGGGTGCTGGTCAGCCAGCTCAGGTCGTTGCTGCGGGCCAGGAAGCCGAGCGCGACGCCGAGCACGAGGCCGAGAAGGATCTGCACGGAGAACGGAATTTTGCGCAGGCCGAAGGGCATGAAGTGTCCAATTGTCTGTTCTGGTCGGGGTAGGCGCGAGGAGGGCGGCTACGCCGGACAGATGCCGCTGGCCTGCAGTCGGAGATCGACATACAGGCGAACGGTGAGGCCCCAGACATTGGTCATCGCTCGCCGACAGTACGCCGATCAGCGCGATCTGCAAGGAACGGTGGCCGTGACGCTCCTTACAAGCCCCGCTCGCGGCGGGCCAGGGCCAGGGCCGTGCCGGTGGCCACGCCCCACAGCACCGCGAGCCCGAGAACCAGCCGCTCCACCACGCCGACCAGGGCGCCCCGGCCGACCACGAGCATGGCCAGGCCGACCGTCGCGCACAGCGGCAGGGCGAGCGCGGCCGTGCCGGCCGCCAACCGGCGGACCACCGGCCCGGCCGGCCCGGACACGGCCAGCGCGATCATGGCGAGGACCACCGCCGCCGTCGCCGCGATGCTCGCGCCCCCGTGCACCAGGTCGGCCACCGTGGTGCGCTCGAACGGCGGCAGTGGGCAGCCGGCGGAGCAGGTCACCGCCCCGGACACCGCGGTGAGCACCGCGCCGGTGGCGAGCAGCGCCGGCGCCACCCGCACCCCGGGAGGCAGCGCCGCGGCGATCAGCAGCAACGCGCCGGCCAGGGCGAGAACCCCGATCCGGTACGTCACGGCGTGCGCGCTGCCAGCGATGCCCGCCTCGCTCACGTACCCGGTGAGACCGGGACCGGGACCGGCGACGACCGCGACCGTCACCGCGACCGCGCCGGCCACCGCGCAGCCGGCTGCGGCGGACCCGGCGACCCGGCGGGCGACGTCCCCGCGAGCGACGGGTGCCGTCGCGGTGCCGGCCCGCCCCGGCTCAGCCACGCCCGTGCGGCGTCGCCCAACCGGACTCGTCGGGCCCCAGCGGCACGATGCCGGTCGGGTTGATCTCCCGGTGGGTGCCGTAGTAGTGCCGCTTGATGTGGTCGAAGTCCACCGTCTCGCCGAAGCCCGGGGTCTGGAACAGGTCCCGGGCGTACGCCCAGAGCACCGGCATCTCGGTCAGCTTGCTGCGGTTGCACTTGAAGTGCCCGTGGTACGCGGCGTCGAAGCGCACCAGCGTGGTGAACAGCCGCACGTCGGCCTCGGTGATCGCGTCTCCCATCAGGTAGCGCTGCCCGGCCAGGCGTTCGGACAGCGCGTCCAGTCGGGCGAAGAGCGCCCGGAACGCCTCGTCGTACGCCTCCTGCGAGGTCGCGAACCCGCACCGGTAGACGCCGTTGTTGACGTCGGTGTGGATCTCGGCCATCAGCGCGTCCATCTCCGGGCGCAGCGCGACCGGGTACAGGTCGGGTGCGCCGGGCGCGTGCAGTCGCCGCCACTCGGTGGAGAAGTCGAGGGTGAGCTGCGGGTAGTCGTTGGTGACCACCCGGCCGGTCAGCGTGTCGACAAGCGCCGGCACGGTCACCCGGCCGGTGTAGTCCTCGTCGGTGGCCAGGTACGCCTCGGAGAGGAAGCTGACACCGAGGACCGGGTCGAAGCCGTCCGGGTCGAGGGCGAACGCCCAGCCCCGCTCGTCCCGGATCGGGTCGACGGTGCCCAGCGAGATCGCGTCGTCCAGCCCGAGCAGGCCGCGCACGATCCTCGCCCGGTGCGCCCACGGGCACGCGCGGCACCAGATCAGCCGGTACCGGCCGGCCTCCAGTGGCCAGCGGTCCTGTTCGTCCGGGCCGCCACCCGGCGGGGAGGTCGAGTGGGGGGTGACCCGACCGGTGAAGCGGTTGGGTTGGCGGACGAAAGCGCCACCACGGCTGGTCTCTGCGCTGAACTGGGCCCGGGCCATGCCGCCAACCTATCCGCTGGGAGCGTGGATATCCTGGCGGCTGGGGAGTCCCCCCGCGACCCGGTGGACGCCCGCACCCTCACCCTTCCCACCCCCGAAGGACTCGCGATGACCGTGGCATACCTGGTGGCCGGTGTCCGTACCCCCATCGGCCGGTACGCCGGCGCGCTGGCCGGCGTCCGCCCCGACGACCTGGCCGCACACGTGATCCGCGAGCTGGTCGCCCGGCACCCGTCGGTGGACTGGGCCCGCGTCGACGACGTCGTGCTCGGCTGCGCGAACCAGGCCGGCGAGGACAACCGCAACGTGGCCCGGATGGCGGCGCTGCTCGCCGGCCTGCCCGAGGAGGTGCCGGGCAGCACCGTCAACCGGCTCTGCGGCTCCGGCCTGGACGCCCTCGCCATCGCCGCCCGGTCCATCGTGGCCGGCGAGGCGGACCTGGCGGTCGCCGGTGGGGTGGAGAGCATGAGCCGGGCGCCGTTCGTCGTGCCGAAGGCGACCTCGGCGTACTCCCGCTCGGCCGAGATGTATGACACGACCCTGGGCTGGCGGCTGGTCAACCCGCTGATGCGTGACGGCTGGGGGGTCGACTCGATGCCGGAGACGGCGGAGAACGTGGCCGCCGAGTACGGCGTCGACCGGGCCGAGCAGGACGCCTTCGCGTACCGCTCGCAGCAGCGCGCCGCCAAGGCGCAGGCCGACGGCCGGTTCGCCGAGGAGATCGTGCCGGTGTCCGTGCCGGCCGGTCGCCGGGAGACCCGACTGGTCGAGGTCGACGAGCACCCCCGGGAGACGTCGCTGGAGAAGCTGGCCGCGCTGCCCACCCCGTTCCGCGACGGCGGCACGGTGACCGCCGGCAACTCCTCGGGCGTCAACGACGGCGCGGTCGCGCTGCTGGTGGCCAGTGAAGCGGCGGTGCAGCGGTACGGCCTCACCCCGCTGGCCCGCATCGGCGGCGCGGCGACGGCAGGCGTACCGCCGCGGATCATGGGAATCGGCCCGGTGCCGGCCACCCGCAAGCTGCTCGACCGGGTCGGCGTGGAGCTGGGCGCGGTGGACGTCATCGAGTTGAACGAGGCGTTCGCCGCGCAGTCCGTGGCGGTGCTGCGCGAGTTGGGGTTGCCGGTCGACGCCGAGCACGTCAACCCGAACGGTGGCGCGATCGCGCTCGGGCATCCGCTGGGCGCCAGCGGCGCGCGGCTGGCGCTGACCGCCGCCCTGGAGCTGCGCCGTCGCGGCGGCCGCCGGGCCCTCGCCACCATGTGCATCGGCGTCGGGCAGGGCATCTCGCTGCTGCTGGAGTCGGCCGCCTGAGCGCGGAAAGTTACGTGAAGGGATCTGCCGTACGTGGGAGTTGTCGGCCTAGAGTGGTCCACACCACACGACCCGCGGGGTCGGCCGGCGGTCGCGCGCGCTCGTCGACGCCGGTGCCGCCTCGCGCCGCGGCGACGAACTGGGGAGCACACCGATGCCGGACGCACTGCCGACCGAGATTGACCTGACCAGGCCGAGCGCGGCCCGGGTGTACGACTATTTCCTGGGCGGGGCGCACAACTTCGAGGTCGACCGGCAGTTGGCCGAGCAGATCGCCAGCATGACCCCGAATCTCGCCGCCACCATGCGCTCCGGTCGGGAGTTCCTGCGCCGAGCCGTCCGGGTGCTGCTCGACGCCGGCATCGACCAGTTCCTCGACATCGGCTCCGGCATTCCGACAGTGGGCAACGTGCACGAGGTGGCCCAGGCGGCCAACCCGAAGGCCCGGGTGGTCTACGTCGACATCGACCCGGTCGCCGTCGCGCACAGCCGTGAGCTGCTCGCCGGCAATGACCTGACCGGGGTGATCCACGCCGACCTGCGCGAGCCGGAGCGCATCCTTGCCGAGACCCGGCGGCTCGGGCTGATCGACTTCAGTCGACCGATGGGCATCCTGCTGGCCGGGGTGGTGCACTTCATCCCGGACGCCGACGGTCCCGAGGAGATCCTGTCCACCCTGCGGGCCGCCGCCGCGCCCGGCAGCTTCCTGGTCATCTCGCACTCGACCTTCGAGGACCAGCCGCAGGAGATGCTGGACGCCCAGCGCCTCTCCGCCCGGACGGCCACCGAGATCACCCTGCGCTCCCGGGCGCAGGTCACCGGCTTCTTCGGCGACTGGACGGTGCTCGAACCGGGCGTGGTGCACATGCCACTGTGGCGTCCCGACTCGCCGGCCGACGTGGATGAGCACCCGGAGCGGTTCGGCGCCTTCGGGGGCGCGGCCCGGTACGACCAGCCCGCCGGCTGATTCCAGTGGCCGCCGTCCCGGACCCCACCGGGGTCGACGTCGGCCGGGGCGGCGCCCAGGGCTACGCCGCCGACTGGGCCCGCGCCGTACGCCGCATCGGTTTCGTGCCGCTCAGCGCGGCCGAGACCGAGCGGCTGTTGCTGCTGCACACCGTCCGGCTCGCCCAGGTGGTGCGGGCCGAGCCGTTCAGCGCCCGCCCCGCCGAGGAGGTCGGGCGGGCGCTGGTGGAGGCGCACCTGACCGAGCCCCGGGCGTTGGAGTGGTCGCTGCGCGCGCTCGGTGACGACTTCCCCGATCGGGTCCTGGCGTCCGGCGACCGGCCGGCCGACCTGGGCGAGCGGATCGCGGCGGTGCAGGGCGGGTTGGCCGCCGGGTTCGCCCGCGCGCTGCGCGACCGCACCTTCACCCAGCAGGAGCGCATCGCCCGCTCGGCCTGGCAGGCCCGCGACGAGGTCGAGCAGGCGCTGCGCGACAGTGAGGCGCGGTTCCGGGCGGTCTTCACCGGCGCGGCGATCGGGATCGGCATCGCCGGGGTGGACGGCCAGATCATCGACGTCAACACGGCGTTCGCCGACATGCTCGGCTACTCGATCGAAGAGCTGTGCGAGATGAACGTGGCGCAGCTGTTCCACGCCGACGACGCCGCCGGCATGTGGGAGCTGTACCAGGAGCTGATCGAGGGCAAGCAGGACTCGGTCCGCGTGGAGAAGCGCTACCACCGCAAGGACGGCACTATCGTCTGGACGGACCTGGCCGTCTCGTTGATCCGGTACGACGACGGGCGACCCCGGTTCACCGTCGCCATGATCGAGGACATCACCGAGCGGTACGAACTCCAGCAGCGGCTGCGTTTCCAGGCGCTGCACGACCCGCTGACCGGGCTGCCCAACCGGACCCTGTTCTTCGAGACGCTGGGCCGGGTCTTCGACACCGCCGGGCCCGGTCAACGGGTCGGGGTGTGCTTCCTCGACCTGGACGGCTTCAAGGCGATCAACGACAGCCTCGGCCACGACCTCGGCGACCGGCTGTTGGTGGCGATCGGCCGGCGGCTCGCCGAGTGCGTGGCCGACCACGGCCACCTGGTCGCCCGGATGGGCGGCGACGAGTTCGTCATCCTGGTCGACGGCGGCGACGACGTCGATGACGCGGTGGCCGTGGCGGAGGCCGCGCTTGCCGCCGTCGCCGCCCCGGTGCATCTCGGCGACCAGCAGTTGGCGGTCTCCGCCAGCGTGGGCATCGTGGACTGCCCGGCTGCGGAGACCACCGCCTCGGAGCTGATGAAGGCCGCCGACACGACGCTCTACTGGGCCAAGGCGGCCGGCCGCGGCCGGTGGGCGGTGTACGACCCGGAGCGCAGCGCCCGCGACCTCGCCCGGTCGGCGCTGGTCGCCGGGCTGCCGGCCGCGCTGGACCGGGGCGAGTTCGTGCTGCACTACCAGCCGATCGTGTCGCTGCTGGAGGGCACGATGCTCGCGGTGGAGGCGCTGGTCCGCTGGGAGCACCCGGAGCTGGGCCTGATCGGCCCGGACCGGTTCATCGGCCTCGCCGAGGAGACCGGCCTGATCGTCCGGCTCGGCGAGTGGGTGCTGCGGCGGGCCTGCCACGACGCCGAACGCTGGCGGCGGGAGTTCCCCGAGGCCCGGCTGGTGGTCAGCGTCAACCTGGCCGCCCGGCAGGCCGACGACCCGGCGATCGTCGCCACGGTGGCGGACGCGTTGGCCACCAGCGGCCTGCCGGCGGAGCTGTTGCAACTGGAGTTGACCGAGAGCGCCGTGATGGGTAGCGCCGGCGAGCCGCTGCGCAGCCTGCACCGACTCGCGGCGCTGGGCGTCCGGCTGGCGGTCGACGACTTCGGCACCGGGTACTCCAACCTCGCGTACCTGCGGCGGCTGCCGATCCACTGCCTGAAGCTGGCCGGCCCGTTCGTCGAGGGCATCCGCGCCGACGGGACGGACGCGGTGGCGGACCACCGCGACGAGCGGATCGTCGACGCGTTGGTCCGGTTGGCGCACGCGCTGGAGCTGTGGGTCACCGCCGAGGCGGTGGAGACCCCGGTGCAGGCCGAGCGGCTGCGAGCGCTGCGCTGCGACACCGGGCAGGGGCGGTACTTCGGCGCACCGTCGCCGGCCGAGGAGATCACCGCCCGGCTGCGGCGGGCGACGGCGTGAGCGGTGGATCGGGCCGGTCCCGATGGTGGCGACGGAAGGCGACGGTGTGAGCCTGAACGACTCGCAGACGGTGGTGACAGTGGTGGCCGCGCTGGCCATCCTGGCCGGGCTGGCTGGCGTGGTGGTGCCCGGCCTGCCGGCGCTGCCGCTGTGCTGGGGTGGGGTACTGGTCTGGGCGATCTTCGGTGGTGCCGGCCCGGGTGGCTGGGCTGTGTTCGCCGCCGCGACACTTGTCGCGGTCGGAGGCATCGTCGTGAAGTACCTGTGGCCGGGGAGGAACCTCAAACGCACAGGCGTGCCGACGTGGTCCCTGCTGGCCGGGGGCGCGCTCGGCCTGGTGGGGTTCTTCGTGATCCCCGTGGTCGGTCTGCTGCTGGGCTTCGTGGCGGGAGTGTGGGCCGCGGAGCGGCTGCGGCTGGGCAGCAACCGGCTCGCCTGGCCGTCCACCGTGCAGGCGCTCAAGGCGGCTGGCCTGTCCATGCTGGTGGAATTCCTGGCCGGCCTGACCATCGGCGCCCTCTGGGTAACCGGCCTCCTACTAACCTGACCCACCCCCCGCACCCGGGAGCGGAGGGGGCGGCGCGGGGCATTTGTGGGTACGGCGGTTGCCGTACGGAGAGAGAGGCGTGCCCCGCGCCGCCGCGGTGCCGGGCGGTCCGAGTGCCCGGTGGTGGCCCGTCGCGATCGGGCCTGGTCACGGGGTCAAGCATGCGGGCGGGCTGGACGGGCGGCAACGCAATTAGCCGGGACGGCGGTGAGATTCCCACCGGCGCTGTATTGACCTGTCTTGATCGGCGGGACGACACTTTGCGCACTCGTTCGCGGAACCACCTCAGGGAGGTGTGCAGTGGCCACGACGCCCGTGCCGACCGCAGAGCAACCGATCGACGACGACGCCCGACGACTCGCCGAACTCGGCTACAAGCAGGAGCTACGCCGCAAGTGGAGTGGCTTCTCCAACTTCGCCATCTCGTTCTCCATCATCTCGATCCTGGCCGGCTGCTTCACCACCTTCGGCCAGGCGTGGAACAACGGCGGGCCGGTCGCCATCTCCTGGGGCTGGCCGCTGATCTCACTGTTCATCCTGATCATCGGGTTCTGCATGGCCGAACTGGTGTCGGCCTACCCGACGGCGGGCGGGATCTACTGGTGGGCGGCGACCATGGGCCGCCCGGTGCACGGCTGGTTCACCGGCTGGCTGAACCTCATCGGACTGGTCGCGGTCACCGCCTCGGTCGACTACGGCTGCGCGACCTTCCTCAACCTCACCCTGTCGGCGCTCTTCGACGGCTGGGCCGGGACGTTGCGGCAGGCGTTCGTCCTCTTCGTGATCATTTTGGCGCTGCACGGCCTCATCAACATCTTCGGGCACCGGATCATCGACGTACTCCAGAACGTCTCGGTCTGGTGGCACGTGGCCGGCGCGGCCGTCGTGGTGGCCATCCTGGTGTTCGTTCCGGACGATCACCAGAGCTTCCAGTTCGTGTTCACCGAGCGGTTCAACAACTCGGGCTTCGGTGACGGGGACACCGGCGGGCTGACGTTCTGGTTCTACGTGCTGCCGCTGGGCTTCCTGCTCACCCAGTACACGATCACCGGCTTCGACGCCTGCGCGCACGTCTCCGAGGAGACCCGGGGCGCCTCGCAGGCCGCCGCGCGCGGGCTCTGGCAGTCGATCTTCTATTCGGCGGTCGGCGGTTGGATCCTGCTGCTGGCGTTCCTGTTCGCGGCCACCGACGTCGAGGCGGTCAACGCCGCCGGCGGCTTCTCCGGCGCCATCTTCGAGTCCGCCCTGACCCCGGTCTTCTTCAAGATCGTCATCATCATCTCCACGATCGGGCAGTTCTTCTGCGGGATGAGCTGCATCACCTCGATGAGCCGGATGGCGTACGCCTTCAGTCGGGACCGTGCGGTGCCGGGTTGGCGGCTCTGGTCGAGAGTGAACCGCAACGGCACCCCGGTCAACGCGATCATCGGCACCACGATCGCCGGCCTGGTGCTGACCCTGCCGGCGCTCTACGAGAGCTCGGCCGGCATCCCGATCGCCTTCTACGCGGTGGTCTCCGTCGCGGTGATCGGCCTCTACCTGTCCTTCCTCATCCCGATCGCGCTGCGGCTGCGCCTCGGCGACCGGTTCGTACCCGGCCCGTGGACGCTGGGGCGCAAGTACAAGCTGCTCGGCTGGATCGCGGTCATCGAGATCGCGGTCATCGCCGTGTACTTCGTGCTGCCGATCGTGCCGGCCGGCGTGCCCGGCAACGACGACTTCACCTGGTCGGCGGTGAACTACGCGCCGCTCGCCGTGGGCGGGGTGCTGCTGGTGGTCGCGGTCTGGTGGTACGCCTCGGCCCGGAAGTGGTTCGCCGGCCCGGTGCGTACCGTCGAGGAACCCGCGCCGGCGGCCGACCCGGCGCCGGTCGACGGCCCGGCCTGACACCCGCCCGGCGGGACGGTCATCGCGGCCGTCCCGCCGGTGCGGTCACCGGGTTTGCCGCCCTCGGCCCCGGGGGCATTGACGGTGATCCGGTTTGCCAGTAGACCTTGGTGATGGAGGCCCGCGAATGACGAAAGCTCCGCTCACGCTGGAACAACTGCGGGTCGCCGTCGCCGAGGGCGAGATCGACACCGTCGTGCTGGCCCTCGTCGACATGCAGGGCCGCCTGCAGGGCAAACGGTTCCACGCGCCGTTCTTCCTCGACCAGGTGGTGGCCAACGGCAGCGAGGGCTGCAACTACCTGCTCGCCGTGGACGTCGACATGAACACCGTCGACGGGTACGCGATGTCGAGTTGGGAGCGCGGCTACGGCGACTTCGCGATGGTGCCGGACTTCGCCACCCTGCGTCGGGTGCCCTGGCAGCCCGGCTCCGCCCTGCTGCTGGCCGACCTGACCTGGCTGGACGGCTCCGGTGACGTGGTCGCCTCGCCTCGGCAGATCCTGCGCCGGCAACTGGACCGGCTGGCCGAGCACGGGCTCACCGCGTACGCCGGCACCGAGCTGGAGTTCGTGCTGTTCCGCGACTCGTACGAGGACGCCTGGCGGCGCGGCTACCGCGACCTCACCCCGGCCAACCAGTACAACGTGGACTACTCGCTGCTCGGCACCGCCCGGGTGGAGCCGCTGCTGCGCCGGATCCGCACCGAGATGGCCGGCGCCGGGCTGACCCCGGAGAGCGCCAAGGGCGAGTGCAACCTCGGCCAGCACGAGATCGCCTTCCGCTACGACGAGGCCGTGGCCTGCGCCGACCACCACGTGATCTACAAGAACGGGGCCAAGGAGATCGCCGCCCAGGAGGGCATGGCGATCACCTTCATGGCCAAGCCGAACGAGCGGGAGGGCAACTCCTGCCACATCCACTTCTCGCTGCGCGACCGGACGGGCGCCTCGGCGATGCTCGGCGACGGGCCGGCGCACCTGTCGGAGACCGGGCAGCGGGTGCTCGCCGGGCTGCTCGCCACCATGCGGGAGTTCAGCCTGCTCTTCGCCCCGAACATCAACTCCTACAAGCGTTACCAGCCGGGCTCGTTCGCCCCGACGGCACTGCGCTGGGGGGTGGACAACCGCACCTGCGCCCTGCGGGTGGTGGGACACGGGCAGGGCATGCGGGTGGAGAACCGGGTGCCGGGGGCCGACGTCAACCCGTACCTGGCGATCGCCGGGTTGGTCGCGGGCGCGCTGCACGGCATCGAGCGGGAGCCGGAGCTGGGCGAGGAGTGCACCGGCAACGCGTACGACGACCCGCAGGCCGAACGGGTCCCCGGCACGTTGCGCGACGCACTGGCCCTCTGGGAGGCGTCGACGGTGGCCCGGGAGGCGTTCGGCGACGAGGTGGTCGCCCACTACGCCAACCAGGCAAGGGTGGAGCTGGCGGCGTTCGACGCGGCGGTGACGGACTGGGAGCTGACCCGTGGCTTCGAGCGCCTCTAACCCCTGGTCCGTCCTCCGTGATCTCGCACGTTGTGTCGGTGGTTCGTGCAGCACCTGCAAGATTGCGCAGGGGTAGGGGGTAGCGGCGTGACCGTGGTGGTGGATCCGGCCAGCGGGGAGGGGTTTCGGGAGGTTTCCGGGGCCTCGGTGGCGGAGGTGGACGCGGCGATCGCGCGTGCCGCGAAGGCGTTCGAGGCGTGGCGGGTCGTCGCGCCGGGGGATCGGGCCCGGCTGCTGCGGCGGTTCGCCGCCGTCGTCGACGCGCACCTGGACGAGCTGGCCGCGTTGGAGGTCCGCAACTCCGGGCACACCGTCGGCAACGCCCGCTGGGAGGCCGGCAACGTCCGCGACGTGCTGGACTACTACGCCGGAGCGCCGGAGCGGTTGACCGGACGGCAGATCCCGGTGCCCGGCGGCCTGGACGTCACCTTCCACGAACCACTCGGTGTGGTCGGCGTGATCGTGCCGTGGAACTTCCCGATGCCCATCGCCGCCTGGGGGTTCGCCCCGGCCCTCGCCGCCGGCAACACAGTGGTGCTCAAACCCGCCGAGCTGACCCCGCTCACCGCGCTGCGCCTGGCCGAGCTGGCGCGCGAGGCCGGCCTGCCCGACGACGTGTTCACCGTCATTCCCGGCGAGGGCGCGGTGGTGGGGGAGCGGTTCGTCAGCCATCCGGCGGTCCGCAAGATCTGCTTCACCGGCTCCACCGAGGTCGGCACCCGGATCATGGCCGGCTGCGCCGCCCAGGTGAAGCGACTCACCCTGGAGTTGGGCGGCAAGAGCGCGAACATCGTGTTCGCCGACGCCGACCTGGAGCGCGCCGCCGCGACCGCGCCGGGCGCGGTCTTCGACAACGCCGGCCAGGACTGCTGCGCACGGTCGCGGATCCTGGTCCAACGCCCGGTGTACGACAGGTTCCTGGAACTGCTCGAACCGGCGGTACGCGCGGTGCGGGTGGAGGACCCGTCCCGGGACACCGCCGAGATGGGTCCGCTGATCTCGGCGGCCCAGCGGGACCGGGTCGCCGGCTACGTGACCGGGGCGACTGTCGCCTTCACCGGCTCCCGCCCGGACGGCCCCGGTTTCTGGCACGCGCCGACGGTGCTGCTGGCCGACTCGCCGGCCGACCGGCACTGGCGGGAGGAGATCTTCGGCCCGGTGGTGTCGGTGCTCCCGTTCGACGACGAGGCGGACGCGGTCCGGCTCGCCAACGACACCGAGTACGGCCTCTCCGGCTCGATCTGGACCAGGGACGTGGGCCGCGCGCTGCGGATGGCCCGCGCCGTCGAGGCGGGCAACCTCAGCGTCAACTCGCACTCCTCGGTGCGCTACTGGACCCCGTTCGGTGGGATGAAGCGCTCCGGGCTCGGCCGTGAGCTGGGCCCGGACGCGCTGCACGCCTTCACCGACGTCAAGAACGTGTTCATCGCGACGGAGGAGTGACGCCAGTGCAGGGTCGATTGCAGGACCGGGTGGCAGTGGTCACCGGGGCGGGCAGCGGGATCGGGTTGGCCACCGTGCGGCGGTTCGCCGCCGAGGGTGCCCGGGTGGTCTGCGTGGACATCGACGAGGCGGCCGGCGAGAAGGCCGCCGAGGAGTGCGGCGGCGAGTTCGTCCGCACCGACGTGGCCGACGAGTCGGCGGTCCGCGACCTGTTCGACGGGGTGGCCGACCGGCACGGCCGGGTCGACGTCGCGTTCAACAACGCCGGCATCTCCCCGCCGGACGACGACTCCATCCTGGACACCGGCCTGGACGCCTGGGAACGGGTGCTGCGGGTCAACACCACGAGCGTCTACCTCTGCTGCAAGTACGCGATCCCGCACATGCGCCGCCAGGGCAAGGGCTCGATCATCAACACCGCGTCGTTCGTGGCGTTGATGGGGGCGGCGACGTCGCAGATCGCGTACACCGCGAGCAAGGGCGGGGTGCTGGCGATGACCCGGGAGCTGGGTGTGCAGTTCGCCCGCGAGGGCATCCGGGTCAACGCGCTCTGCCCCGGCCCGGTGGCCACGCCGCTGCTGCTGGAGCTGTTCGCCGCCGACCCGGAGCGGGCCGCCCGCCGGCTGGTGCACGTGCCGATGGGCCGGTTCGGGCAGCCGGAGGAGATCGCCGCCGCGGTGGCGTTCCTGGCCAGCGACGACGCCTCGTTCATGACCGCCGCGCAGTTCGTGGTCGACGGCGGGATCACCGGCGCATACGTGACTCCCCTGTGAGCGCGAGGAGTGAGCCGGTGTTGCGAGCCCCGCAGTCGCGAACGCTGGCCGTCTGGTGAGGCGGCCGCTGATCGGGATCAGCGCGTACGTCGAGCCCGCCGACTGGGCCGTGTGGCGCGGTGTGCGGGCGGTGCTGGTGCCGGAGGCGTACGTGCGGGCGGTGACCGCTGCCGGTGGTCGTGCGGTGGTGCTGCCCCCGGACGACTCCGACGGTGACGTGCTGGCGGTCCTCGACGGGCTCCTGCTGGCCGGGGGCGCCGACGTCGGTCCCGGGCGGTACGGCCAGCAGCCGCACCCGCGGACCGAGGACCGGCCGGACCGGGACGCCGGTGAGCTGACCCTGCTGGCGGCCGCGCTCGTCGCCGACCTGCCGGTGCTGGGTGTCTGTCGGGGAATGCAGCTGCTCGCCGTGGCGTACGGGGGCACCCTGCACCAGCACCTACCCGACGTCGTCGGTTCGGAGGCGCACCGTCCGGCCCCGGGGGTCTACGGCACCCATCCGGTGCGGTTCGCGCCGGGGAGTCTGGCGGCGAGGACGCTGGCCGGGGTGGACCGGGTCAACTCGTACCACCATCAGGCGGTCGCCACGCCGGGGCGGCTCGCGGTCAGCGGCTGGGCGGCGGACGGCGTGATCGAGGCGGTTGAGGACCCGGACCGTCCGTTCGTGCTCGGGGTGCAGTGGCATCCGGAGAACGAGTTGGACCCGCGTCCGATCACGGCGCTGGTCCGGGCCGCCCGCCGGCGAGCGTCCGGCCCGCCGGTGCGGGTCCGCCACGAGGGCGTGGACGCGGCGGGGTCGTCGACGGTGTGACGCAGGTCGCCCCGGCGGGGGACGGGCGCGATGGGAGGATCACCGCATGGGCAAGGTCTATCCAGAGATCGACGGTCGTCTGCGGGAGTTCATCGCGGGCCAGCCGGTCTTCTTCGTGGCCACCGCGCCGTCCGGGCCCGAGGGGCACGTCAACGTCTCGCCGAAGGGCATGACGGGCACCTTCGTGATCCTCGGCCCGCACCGGGTGGCCTACCTGGACTACCACGGCAGCGGCGCGGAGACCATCGCCCACCTGCGCGACAACGGCCGCATCACGCTGATGTTCTGCGCGTTCGACGGGCCCCCGAAGATCGTGCGCCTGCACGGCAGGGGCAGCAGCGTCGCGGTGACCGAGGCGGGCTACGCGGATCGGCTCGCCGAGTTTCCCGCGCCGCCGGACGTGCACGCCGTGCGGGCCGTGATCACGGTGGAGGTCGAGCGGGTCAGCGACTCCTGCGGTTATGCGGTGCCGCTGATGGACTACCGCGCGGAGCGTGACCTGTTGCTTACCTCACACTCCCGCCGTACGGCCGATGATCTGGTGACCTACCGCGCCACCAAGAATGCCGCGAGCATCGACGGACTGCCGGTCTTCTGACAGGTCAGGGCGCTCCCGGCGGCCTCCCTGGGCCCGCGTACGCCCCCGCGCTGCCGGGTCGGCGACGGGTGCGGCACGGGTAACCAGCGTCCAAGGGGCGTCATGCGTTACGTTGCTGGTCCGCCGGGGTACAAGTCGGAGCACGGCGCGTGAAGATCAACGGCTGCGGGGTACGGCCGAAGCGGGGGAGGCTGCATGAGCTCGGCCCAGGGGGGCGCGGATGCGGGGCATTCCTTCGCGGACGTCCACGAGACCTCCCCGCTGCTCGCCGCCGCGTACGCGGGCGGCGGTGAGCTGGGTGAGCGAATCCGCGCCTTCGACTGGTCCACCCACCCCCTGGGCGGGCCGTCCGGCTGGCCGGCGGCGCTCTCCAACGCGATCGGCATGATGCTCTCCTCCAGCGCGCAGATCGTCATGTTCTGGGGCGACGACCAGCTCGCCTTCTACAACGACGCCTACCGGCCGACCATCGGCAGCAAGCACCCGCACGTGCTCGGCCAGCCGGCCCGACACCACTGGGCCGAGACGTGGGACGTCCTCGGTCCGCTGCTCGACGGGGTCCGGCGCACCGGGCTCTCCTACCGCGGCGAGGACCACCCCTTCCTGCTGGACCGCTCCGGTTTCGTCGAGCAGACCTACTTCGACGTCTCGTACGACCCGATCCGGGGTGCCGACGGCGCGGTCAGCGGCGTCTACTGCATCGTCAACGAGACCACCGGGCGGGTGGTGGGCGAACGCCGGCTGCGGGCGTTGTCGGAGCTGGGCACCGAGCTGGCCGACGTGATCAGCGCGGGCGAGCTGGGCCGGACCGCCGCCGACGTGCTCGCCCGGCACTCCGCCGACGTGCCGTTCGCGCTGATCTACCTGGCCGACTCCACCGGCCGGTTCACCCTGACCGCCGCCAGCCGCGTCGACCCGGCCGCGGTCAATGTCCCGTCCGACACGGTCGGCGAGCTGGTCGCCGATGGCTCGCCGGCCACCATCGACGTGAGCGGTCTGCTCGCCCAGCCACCGGCCGACGCCGCCGACGTGGCGCTCGTGCTGCCCGTCAAGGCGGCCAACGAGACGGTCGGCGCGCTGGTCGCCGGCGTCGCCCGCCAGCTGCCGCTGGGCGACGAGTACCGCGACTTCCTCGACCTGGTGGCCGCGCAGATCTCCCGCGCGGTGGGCACCCAGCGGGCGTACGAGCAGGAGCGCGCCCGCGCCGCCGAGCTGGCCGCGCTGGACCGGGCGAAGACCAACTTCTTCGCCAACGTCAGCCACGAGTTCCGTACGCCGTTGACCCTGGTGCTCGGCCCGCTGGAGGACATGCTGGCCGACCCGGAGCTGCCCGCCGCCTACACCGACCGGCTCGTCGTGATGCACCGCAACGCGTTGCGCCTGCTCAAGCTGGTCAACACCGTGCTCGACTTCTCCCGACTGGAATCCGGTCGGCTGGCCGCCCGCTACCAGCCCACCGACCTGGCCGGCTACACCGCCCGGCTGGCCAGCACCTTCCGCTCGGCCACCGAGCGCGCCGGGCTGCGCCTGGTGGTGGACTGCCCGCCGCTGCCGGCGCCGGTCTTCATCGACCGGGACATGTGGGAGAAGATCGTCCTCAACCTGGTGTCGAACGCGGTGAAGTTCACCTTCGACGGCGAGATCCGGGTGCGGATCCGGGCCGACGACGCCGTCGCCCGGCTGGAGGTCACCGACACCGGCGTGGGCATCGTGCCGGCCGAGTTGCCGCACGTCTTCGAGCGGTTCCACCGGGTGCCCGGGGTGCGCGCCCGCACCCACGAGGGCACCGGGATCGGGCTCGCGCTGGTGCGGGAACTGGTCGAGATGCACGGCGGCGACGTCGGTGTGACCAGCCAGATCGACGAGGGCAGCACCTTCACGGTGACCGTCCCGTTCGGATCGGCGCACCTGCCCGCCGACCGGGTCGCCGCGTTCGCCCCCCTGCCCACGGGCGAGCCCGAGCAGGCCCGGCTGTACGTGGCGGAGACGGCCCTGTGGGCCGACGAGGACATGCCCGGGCCGACCGACCGTCAGCCGACCGACGCGGCCCCGGCCGGCCGGATCCTGGTCGTCGACGACAACGTCGACCTGCGCGAGCACGTGACCCGGTTGCTCTCCCCGACCTGGGAGGTGGTCACCGCGAGCGACGGTCTGGCGGCCCTGACGCTGGCCCGTGCGGGCGGGTTCGACCTCGTGCTCACCGACGTGATGATGCCCCGGCTGGACGGGTTCGGCCTGGTCGGCGCGCTGCGCACGGACCCCCGCACCCGCGACGTGCCGATCGTGTTGCTCTCCGCCCGCGCCGGTTCCGCCGAGGCGGTCGCCGGCCTCTCCGTGGGCGCCGACGACTACCTGACCAAGCCGTTCTCCGGGCAGGAGCTGATCGCCCGGGTCCGGGCCAACGTCGAGCTGGGCCAGCTGCGCGGGCAGATCATCCGTCGGCTTCGGGCGCTGGCCGACGCGGCGGTGGCGGTCAACACCGCCCGTTCCACCACCGATGTGCTGCACGTCGCCGCCCGGCACGCGCTCAGCCTCGCCGAGGCCGCCCGGGTCGTGGTCACCGCGGCCGGCGCCCGCGCCGAAGCCGACGGCGGTGGCGTCACCGCCACCGACCCGTCCTTCGTGGCCGCGCTGACCGGCACCACCCGCGAGCAGCTCGGCGAGTTGCGGGTCTGGCAGGCTGCCGGCGACGACGCGCAGGCCGACGAGGCCGCGCTCACCCAGCTGGCCCGGCTGGTCGGGGTGCGGCTGGAGAACGCCCAGCTCTACGAGGCCGAACACCGCATCGCCGCCACGTTGCAGCACAGCCTGCTGCCGAGGTCGCTGCCCCAGATGCCGGGCGCGGTCGTCGCGAGCCGATACCTGCCGGGCAGCGCCGACGTCGAGGTCGGTGGGGACTGGTACGACGCGATGAGGCTCGACGGCGACGACCTGGTGCTGGTCATCGGCGACGTGGTCGGCAAGGGCGTCCAGGCCGCCGCGGCGATGGGGCAGCTGCGCAACGCGCTGCGGGCGTACCTGCTGGAGGGCTTCGACCCGGGTGAGTCACTGACCCGGCTCAACCGGTTGGTCGGGTCCACCGAGGGGCGCTCGTTCGCGACAGTGGTCTGCCTGCTGTTCAGCCCTCGTACCGCCCGGCTGCGCTACGCCAGCGCCGGTCATCCGTCCCCCCTGCTGATCCGAGGAGACGACGTGGCGTTCCTGCACGACCGCGCGCTCGGCCCGCCGGTCGGCGTCATCCCCGACACGACGTACCGGACGGTCGAGGGGGAGCTGCCCGCTGGCAGCCGGCTGCTGCTCTACACCGACGGGCTGATCGAGGACCGTCAGCTCGGTATCGACGCCGCGCTCGCGCAGCTGCGCGCCGACGCCGCCACCCCCGGCGAACACGTGACGGACCTGATCGACACGGTGGTCGAGCGGGTCACCGGACGGCCGCGCCGCGACGACGTGGCGGTGCTCGCCCTGGAGGCGGCCGAGCTGAACCGGTTCGCGTTGCGGCTGCCGGCGGACCCGACCCGACTGAGCGTGCTGCGCAAGCGCCTGGAGGACTTCCTCGTGGCGCACAACGTCGGCGAGACGGACCTGTTCGACCTGACCGTGGCGGTGTCGGAAGCCGCCGCGAACGCCATCGAGCACCCCGTCCAACCCGCCGAGGCGGTGATCAGCGTCGAGGTGGCCATCGAGGACCGGACGGTGATCGCCACCGTGCGCGACACCGGGCAGTGGCGGGAGTCGACCGACTCCGGGTTCCGGGGGCGCGGCCTGTCACTGATCAAGGCGCTGGGTGACCTGATGGTGCGGCGTACCGACGAGGGCACCGAGGTGACGCTGCGCCGGCAGTTGCAGGGCTGACCCCGGACCCGGTGGCCGGGGTGCCGGCGGCCGGGTGCGTCGGCGATCTCAGACCGGGTCGAGCCAGCCCTGGTCGCCCAGGCCGGAGATCTCCAGCACCCGGCGGACCTGCCGGGACGGCAGCACGGTGAGCGTGCCGGAGAACTGCTGGGCGAGCCGGACCAGGGCGTGGATGGCCGCCGAGTCGAAGAAGGTCACGGCGCGCAGGTCGAGGGTGATCCGACGGGCGGGCTCGCGCAGGGCGGTCTGGAGCATCGTGTCGGCGGTCGCCATGTCGACCTCGCCGGTCACCACCACGCGGAGGTGCTCTCCGTCGATCTCCGCGCTGGCGGAGAAGACGGGTGGTGCTCCCCCTTGATCCACGCAGACACCATGGCACAGCCGACCTGGCAGGGCAACAACCGGGACTGCCGGGCCGTGGCACGGGTCACCAGCTCCTCCGGCGATAGGCTTGGGGCATGACCGTCCGTCCGCCGCTGACCCCAGGCACGCTCTCCCCGATGCGACCGGTGCCCGCCCACATTCCCCGCCCGGAGTACGTGGGTAAGAAGAGCCCGCAGCAGTGGCGCGGCTCGCACGTGCAGACGCCGGAGACCATCGAGAAGATGCGGATCGCCAGCCGGCTCGCCGCCCAGGCGACCCAGCTCGCCGGTGAGCACTGCAAGCCCGGCGTGACCACCGACGAGATCGACCGTCTGGTGCACGAGTTCCTCTGCGACCACGACGCGTACCCGTCGACGCTCGGCTACCGGAGCTACCCCAAGTCCTGCTGCACCAGCGTCAACGAGGTCATCTGCCACGGCATCCCGGACTCCACCGTCCTGACCGACGGCGACATCATCAACGTCGACGTGACCGCGTACATCGGTGGGGTGCACGGTGACACCGACGCCACCTTCTGCGTCGGCGAGGTCAGCGAGGAGGCCCGGTTGCTCGTCGAACGCACCCACGAGGCGATGATGCGCGGCATCCGCGCGGTCGCCCCGGGCCGCCAGATCAACGTGGTGGGCCGGGTCATCGAGTCGTACGCCAAGCGGTTCGGCTACGGCGTGGTCCGCGACTTCACCGGCCACGGGATCGGCGAGACCTTCCACAGCGGGCTCTACGTGCCGCACTACGACAGCCCCCGCCCCACCGACATCATGGAGCCGGGGATGACCTTCACCATCGAGCCGATGATCACCCTCGGCACCTACCAGTACGACATGTGGGACGACGGGTGGACGGTGGTCACCAAGGACCGCAGGTGGACCGCCCAGTTCGAGCACACCATCGTCGTCACCGACGACGGCCACGAGATCCTGACCCTGCCGTGACCGACACTCCCGCGGCCCTGCGCGAGGCACACCACGCGGACGTCTCCGGCGGCTGGCTGCGCCCGGCCGTCTTCGGCGCGATGGACGGCCTGGTCACCAACATCGCCCTCATCGCCGGCGTCGGCGGCGGTGGCGTGTCGCCGCGCAGCATCGTGCTGACCGGGTCCGCCGGCCTGGTGGCCGGTGCGATCTCGATGGGGCTCGGCGAGTACACGAGCGTGCGCTCGGCCAACGAACAGGTCGCCGCCGAGGTGGCCAAGGAGCGGCGCGAGCTGGAGCGGCACCCCGAGGCGGAGGCCCGCGAGCTGGCCGACGCGTGGGTGGCCCGGGGCCTGCCCCGCGACCTCGCCACCCAGGTCGCCGAGGCGGTACGGCGGGACCCGGAGGAGGCGCTGCGGGTGCACGTCCGCGAGGAGTTGGGCGTCGACCCCGACGACCAGCCGAGCCCCTGGGCGGCGGCGATCTCCTCGTTCCTGTTCTTCTCGGTGGGGGCGCTGATCCCGCTGCTGCCGTACCTGCTGGGCGCCACCGAACTCTGGCTGGCGCTCGCCGTGGGTGGGCTCGGCCTGTTCGCCGCCGGTGCCGTGGTGGCCCGGTTCACCAACCGACCCTGGTGGACCAGCGGCCTGCGTCAACTCGTGCTGGGCGCCGCCGCGGCCGGCGCCACCTACCTGGTCGGCTCACTGATCGGAGTGCAGGGCGGGCTGTGACGCCGGTCAACCGGTGAGCAGCTCGTCGATCGTGCCGTCGACCGGGCGGCCACGCGCCGCCAACTCCTCGGCCTGCCGCGCCAGCACCGCGCCGACCTCCGTCATGTCCGCGCCGGCCAACCCCGTGCGCCGCACCGCGTCACCCGGATCGCGGAAGTAGGTGCGGCCCAGCAGGCCGGTCACGGTCGCCGCGGCCAACCGCGCCTCACCGAGCATCAGCAACGCCTGGTCCGTCTCGTACCACTCGGCCAACCGGGCGGCCCGGGAGTGCGCCGCGCTGCCCCGGTACCAGGCCTGCCGCGCCGCGGTGCTGAACTCCGTCGGCCGGGCCCGGGCGAGCCGGCCGAGATGCTCGTCCCGCAACGTCCGCAGCCAGCTCGTCGGGTCGTAGAGGGACCGGGTGGTGACGTACCGGTCGGCCGTCAGCGGCCACAACGGGGAGAGCACCCGGGCCTGCCCGAGGTAGTCGTCGGCGGCGGCCACGGTCAGATCGACAAGCACCCCGTCCACCCGCCGGGTCGCCGGCGGCGGCCCGGCGCCCGGCCGGTAGGTGACCACCAGCATCCCCACCTCACCGTCCCCGCCACCGTCGTCGTCGCCGTGCGCCAGGGGACCGTGGACCGCGATCGCGAGCACCTCGGCCGGAAACCGCCGCCGGACCACCTCGGCGACCCGCTCCGCCACCGTCCACCGTCGATCGTCGAGGCTCCGGTCGACACCCGACCGCTCACTGCTCGCGCTCACTGGTCAGCCTTTGTTCGCGGCTGCGGGGCTCGCAGGACCGGCTCACTCCTCGCGCTCACGGGTCAACCTCCGCCTGAAGCGACTGGCGTCAGCCTAGCCAGCCGACGGGGGGTCGGCCGGCACGCCGCGCCCGGTCGGCACCAGCCGGAAGATGCGGATCTCCCGGCCGCCGGCCCGCTCGACGTACGTGCGGTACGCCGGCCACTCGGTGACCAGCAGGTGCCACAGGCGGTCCCGTTCGGCCCCGGTGGCCGGGTCGGCCCGCACCGGGAACCGGCGACCCTTCACGTCCACCTCGGCGGCCGGGTCGGCGAGCAGGTTCATCGCCCAACCGGGCTGGTGGGTCTGCCCCCAGTTGGAGCCGATCACCGCGTACGCGTCGCCGTCGGCCACGTAGAGCAGCGGATTGCTGCGCGGCTTGCCCGAGCGGCGACCGGTCGTGGTGATCACGAGGGACGGGAGCACACCGAGCGCGACCACCCGGCCCCGGGTGAGCCGGCCGACGATCCGGTCGGCGGGGACCAGCAGGCGGGCGGCGGACCCGAACCAGCGGTGGTGGCCGAGTCGACGGGTGAGGGTTGCGAGCGCTGACACGTGGCTCAGTCTGCCGGCTGCCCCGCCCCGACGGCACCCCCGGACGGTCCGGTTCCGGCCCCCGGCCCCCGGGTGGCCCGGGTTCAGTCCAGGCGCCGTTCGATCGGCAGCCCCGACCGGGTGAACAGGCCCGCGCCGAGCATCGCCACCACCGGCACCAGCACCAGCACGCCCAGCGCCGGCCACGGCACCAGGTACGGGTACGGCTCCCGTGCCGGCCAGGCCGTGGCGTACTCCCGGTTGGCCGAGAACAGCACGATCGCCGCGGTGCCGAGCCCGGCCACGATGCCGAGCACCGAACCGAGACCGGCGATCACCCCGGCCTGACAGATCGCCAGCAGTCGGCGTACCGCAGGGGCCGCGCCGACCGCGGCGAGGGTGGACAGTTCGGCCCGGCCCTCCGCGGCGGCGAGCGCCGTGGCGATCCCGGCCGCGCCCACCGTGATCATTCCGGCCGCCGCGGCGAGCAGCAGCAGCAGCGGTGAGTCGTCGCGCGGGGCGGCGCCCTGCTCCACCTGGAGGGAGAACGTCCCGAAGGCCCGCAGGTCCTTGGCGAATCGATCCTGCCGGCGCTGGCTGGGCGGCGCCGGAGTGTCGACCACCCAGCCCGCCTGGACAGGGCTCAGACCGAGTTGTCGGGCGGCGGACGCGGAGAGCAGGAGGCGTGGCTGGCCGACCGTGGGCGGCAACGCGTACCCGGGCAGGTCGTGCCGGGTGGTGGTCGCCTCGTCCCGCCCGGCCCGCACCTCGTTGACCTGCACCGTCACCCGGCCGTCGTGCAGGTAGCGCGGGTCGGTCACCACCACGCCCCCGGCGCGCAGCACGGCGGTGGCGGCGGCGGTCGCCGCCGCGTCGGCGCCGGTGAGCAGCGGCAGCGCGCTGCCGTCGTCCACCACTGTCTCGACGCCGTTGCCGAAGTAGTCCGCGGCACGGTTCCGGCAACGCGGGTCGGCCCGCGCCTGGCGACGCTGCGTCGCCGACAGCCTGTCCCCGGGCACAAAGGGGCAGACGCGCTCGGGCGGGATCTCCGGCCCGACGGAGCAGTAGTCCGCCGCGCCGTCGGTCGAGGAGCAGAGCGGCGTGCGTACGGGTGCGACGGCGGTGGCGCCCAGCTGCGCCCGCGCGACGGCGTCGATCTGGGCCAACGTCGGCTCCGGCTGCCGGCCCGGCTCCTGGGGGTTGATGAGGACGTGACCGGTGGGCAGCATCGGCTGGTAGGTGCGCGCGTCGCGGACCCCGTCGCTGGCCAGGTATCCGCCGAGCGCGACGCTGCTGGCCACCGCCGCCATCACGGCGCAGATGGCCGGCGCCGCGGCGGCCCGGTTGCGGCTGGCGTCGCGCAGCGCGATGCGGGGCGCCAGCGGCAGCACCCGGCCGAGCCGGGCGAGCGCGCCGATCAACGTCGGCGTGCAACAGACCAGGCCCAGCTCACCGAGGATCAGGCCGGTCAGGATCACCGCCGGTGATGTCCGGCTGGCCCCGAACGCCGCGAGCGCCGCCCCACCGACCACCAGCGTCAACCCGAAGGTCAGGGCGCGGGCCCGGGGCGGCGGCGGGGTACGTCGCCCGGCGAGCCCGGCGACGACGTCCTGCCGGGCCGCCGTCCAGGCCGGCGCGAGCGCGGCCAGCACCCCGGCCAGCACCGCGACCCCGCCGAGCACGACCAGGGCCGAGGGCCAGCAGCGGTACCCGCCGAAGCGGGCGCCGAAGACGTACTGCTCCATGAGTGGACGACCGGCGAACGCCGCGCCGACACCGAGCAGCAACCCCGCCGCGGCGCCCAGCACGCCCAGCACCACCCCGTCGGCGAGCACGACCCGGCGCAGTTGGGCCGCGTCCCCGCCGGCCACGGCGACCAGCGCCAGGTCCCGGCGCCGACGGCGGACCCCCACGGCGAACGCCGGTCCGACCAGCAGCACGACCTCCAGCAACCCCAGACCGGCGATGAGCACGCCGGTGCTCAGGTCGGTGGTGTCCGCGTAGCCGATCCAGCTGCGGGACGACGTCGCCGAGGCGGGCAGGTGGCGCGGCGCGACCACCACCCCGTGGTCGTTGAGCCGCGACACCATCGCCGCGTCGACGACGCCGGGAACGTCGACCAGCCAGCGGCTCTCCGTCTGCGGATCGGCCCGCCCGACGGCCGCCGGGTGCAGCGCCACCACCGGGCCGAGGTCGTCGGGAAACTCGACAACCCCGACCACCGTGTACGTCCTCGCCCGGTCGGCGGTGGCCACGGCGTCGCCCAGGCGTACGTCCAGGCGGCGCAGCGCCGCCGGGCTCACCGCGACCTCGCCGGGTTGCTGCGGCGCCCGCCCCGACCGGAACCGCACCAGACTCCGGGCCAGCGGGTCGGCGAGGTCGAGAACCCGCCCCTGCAGGGTCTCGTCGCCTCTCGGGCCCCGCACCGTCACCGGGCCTCCGGCGCGGACCTCGGTGACCCGGCTGCCGGGGCCGAGCAACGCGGTCACCTCGGCGGCGGTGGCCGGGCGGCCGATCGCTGACTGGCTGTCGTCACGGGGATACCAGCTGTCGCCCCACTCGTCCTGGATGACCGGGGTCTCGGCGAACCACCGCAGCTCCGCGTCGGCGACGCCGAGGCGGCGGTCGACACGCTCCTGCGGGGTCAGTTCGGACATGTCGTAGCTCGTGGCGAGGAAGGCCAGCACCAGCACCGGCAGGGCGATCATCGCGAGCACCAGGGCGGTACGCCGACGCGCCCGGCGCGACTCGCGTCGGGCGATCCGCAGCGCCGCCCGCCACGAGCCGGTCAGTTCGGCGAACCGCCGCCGCCCGACGGGCGTGGGCGGTGTCACCGGTCCGACCGCCGGGGGATCGACGCGGCGGCGTGCCAGCGGCGTCCGGCGCAGGGTCAACGGTCGCTGCCGGACAGCAGTTGCTCGACGCTGCCCAGCGGGGCCGTCGTGTCGACCAGCACGCCGTCGCGCAGGAACACCACCCGGTCGGCCCAGCCGGCGTGGCGCGCTTCGTGGGTGACGAGGATGCCGGCGGCGCCCGCGTCGACCCGGCGGCGCAGCAGGTGCAGCACCGCCTCGCCGGTCTGCGAGTCGAGCGCCCCGGTGGGTTCGTCGGCGAGCACCAGGCGCCGCTCGCCGACCAGCGCGCGGGCGATCGCCACCCGCTGCTGCTGACCACCGGAGAGCTGGTCCGGGAAGCGGTCACCCAGCGCCGGCAGGCCCACCTCGGTCAACGCGGCCAGAGCCGCCGCACGGGCCCGCCGGCCGCCGACGCCGTCGAGCTCCAGCGGGAGCGCGACGTTCTCCAACGCGCTCAGGCTGGCCAGCAGGTTGAGCTGCTGGAAGATGTAACCGATGCGGCGGCGGCGCAGCTGGGCCAGGCCGCGGCGATCCAACGCCCCGAGCGGCTGGCCCTCGACCCGGACGTCGCCGCGGGTCGGGCGGTCCAGCCCACCGGCGAGGGCCAGCAGCGTCGACTTGCCCGAACCGGACGGGCCCATCACGGCGACCAGCTCGCCCGGCCGGACGACCAGGCTGACACCGCGCAGCGCGTGGACCGCGGCCGGGCCGGACCCGTGGGTGCGGTGGACGGCGCGCAGCTCCAGCACCGCGTCGTCCATTCCGCTCACCGTCGCGCCTCCTCGTCGGCCCACCGCGCGCCGTCGGACGCCCCGGCGTCGGGCGGCCGGGTCGGGGGTGGCGTCGGCCCGTTGGGCTGGAGCCGGACCAGACTGGTCTCGCAGTGGTCCAGCCACCGCACCTCAGCTTCGGCCTGGAACACCATCGAGTCCAGCACCAGCCGCCACGGCAGGTCCTCCGGGCGGTCGCTGCCGTACTTCAACCGGGTCAACTCCTGCAACGTGCGCATGGTCGCGCTGCGCTGGGCCTGCACCACCGAGCGGACGTCCACTCCGGGGGTGGTGAGCGCCAGGGCCAGTTTGATCGCCAGCTCGTCGCGGGGGCGGTCGGTGCGGCTGATCGGGGTGGCGAACCACAGCGCGAGGTCCGCCCGACCGGCGTCGGTGATCTCGTACGGGCGCTGCCCGGCCTCGCTCTCCGGCAGCGGGCGCACCAGACCGTCCCGTTCCAGCCGGGACAGCGTGGTGTAGACCTGCCCGATGTTCAGCGGCCAGGTCGAGCCGGTCGACTCCTCGAACGCGGCGCGCAGCTGGTAGCCGTACATCTGGCCGCGTTCGAGAAGGGCGAGCAGCCCGTGACGGATGGACATGGCAACGGAGTATGCATACCTGGTATGCGCTCCGCAACCGGAGTGGACCAGGTTCAGGTCGGGCGGCCGGGAAATGCGACAGTCGCCGGGGTCACCCCTGCGGTCTTGCGCCACCGCGTGGCCCGTACGGCGTACTCGACCAGGGCGGCCAGCGCCTGGTCGCGGTCCGGGCCCGTGGTGGACGCCAACGCGGCCCGCCAGTGCGCCGCGGTGCGCTCCTCCACCTCGACGGCCAGCCGCAACGCGCTCGCCCGGTCGATGACGGGAAACGGCAGCGCGTACCCGGCCCGGCCCGGTGGAACGGTGCCGCCGGTGGTGCTGAGCTGCACGACCAGCCCGTCGCGCCGTCGTCGGTGTGCGGCCTCCGCCTGGTGTGCGGCCTCGCGTGCCGCCCCGGTGAGCCGGACGCCGATCCGCCCGTAGGCGTAGATGGCCGCGTACTCGGCGGAGAGGGCGGCGGCGAGCGCCTCCCCGGAGGTGGGCTGCCTCACTTCAGTGCCTCCTGGTGGGTGGCCCGCGCGGCGGCGATCGACCCGAGCAGCGCCGCCCGCTCGGCGGGCGCCGCCGCGCAGGCCGCGGTGGCGGACTGCTGTGCGGTCTTCTCCCGCGCGCGCAGGGCGGCCAGCGCGCCGGCCGGCTCGGTCGCCGCGGTGGCGCTCGGGTCGGCGGCGGGTGTGGACGGGAGAGCGAGGCCGATCACCCGGGCCAGCTCGGTGGCGTGCGCGGTGTGTGTCTCGGCGATGGGGCCGAGGCGGTCGGCCAGCTCCGGGTGGGCGGCGGCGCTCGCCCGGTACGCGGCGGCCAGGCCCAGCGACTCGTCGACCATCGGGCGCAGCGGGTCCGGCGGTGGCGCCGGCTCGTCGTCGCGGTCGAAAAGATCACAGCCGGTCAGCGGCGCCGCTGCGCAGCCGAGCGCCAGCAGCGCCCCGACGCGCAGGAGGTTTCGCCGGTTATGTCCGGATACTTGGTCGCGCGGTGTCGTTCTGCCGATCCCCACCGGGCCAGTGAACACCATCCGGGCCGGTCCGGGGGCCATCGCCGTCGGTGCGCCGCCCGGTCCGCCGCCGGGCAGGCGCGTTACGCTCTGCGCAGCCACCGGCGCGTCCGCTCCGGTGGCGTGCCGGCATGGCGGGACGAGGGTCCCGGTCGACCAGGGAGAGGGTGCGCAGATGACGCAGCGTGGCCGTGCCACCAGGTCGACGGGTCGACCCCGCGACGGCGCGGGCTCCCGCGGTCCGCGCGACGGCGCCGCCCCGCGCGGCGGCGGTGATCTCGCGGCACGGCGTACCCGGCTGCGGACCGTGATCGAGCCGGTGGTCAACGGCGTGGGCTACGACCTGGAGGACCTGTCGGTCTCCCGGGCCGGCCGCCGGCACGTGGTGCGGGTGATCGTGGACGCCGACGGCGGCATCGACCTGGACGCCGTCGCGGACGTCTCCCGCGCGGTCTCGGCCGCCCTGGACGCCGCCGAGGAGACCGGCGGCGACATTCTCGCCGGGGAATACCAGCTCGAGGTCAGCTCGCCGGGTGTGGACCGGCCGCTCACCCTGCCCCGGCACTGGCGGCGCAACGTGGGCCGGCTGGTCAAGGTCACCGTCCGGGGCGCGGTCGCGCTGCCCGGCCAGCGCGGCGAGCAGCCCTCCGGGGACCGCCAGCTGACCGGCCGGGTGGTCGGGGCCGACGACGAGGGCGTGCGGCTGGAGACCGACGACGGCCAGACCGTGTGGGCGTACGCCCAGCTGGGCCCGGGCCGCGTGCAGGTCGAGTTCACCCGCCTCGCCGAGCTGGGTGAGCCGGACGAGTTCGACGACGCGGACGAGACCGACGAGAACGACGATTCAGACGACATCGACGACGAAGATGATGTGGAGGACGAGGAGAGGTGAACATCGACCTCGCGGCGCTGCGCGCACTCGAGCGCGAGCGGGAGATCCCGTTCGACACGATTCTCGCGGCGATCGAGACCGCGTTGCTGACCGCCTACCGGCACACCGACGGCGCCGAGCCGCACGCCCGGGTGGAGATCGACCGCAAGTCCGGCGCGGCCCTGGTGTACGCGCAGGAGATGGACGACGACGGTTCCCTGGTGCGTGAGTGGGACGACACGCCGCACGACTTCGGGCGGATCGCCGCGATGACCGCCAAGCAGGTGATCCTCCAGCGTCTGCGGGAGGCCACCGACGAGGTGCACTTCGGCGAGTACGTGGGCCGCGAGGGTGACCTGGTCACCGGCGTGGTGCAGGCGCACGAGACCCGTACCGAGAAGGGCATCGTCAGCGTCGACCTGGGCAAGCTGGAGGGCGTGCTGCCGCAGTCCGAGCAGGTGCCCGGCGAGCGGTACGCGCACGGCGAGCGGATCCGGTGCGTGGTGGTGCACGTGGCCAAGGGCATGCGCGGGCCGCAGATCACCCTGTCCCGGTCGCACCCGGCCCTGGTCAAGAAGCTGTTCGCGCTGGAGGTCCCGGAGATCGCCGACGGCACGGTCGAGATCGGCGCGATCGCCCGTGAGGCAGGTCACCGTACGAAGATCGCCGTCCGTTCCACCACCCCCGGGGTGAACGCCAAGGGCGCCTGCATCGGCCCGATGGGCCAGCGGGTGCGCGCGGTGATGAGCGAGCTGCACGGTGAGAAGATCGACATCATCGACTGGTCGGACGACCCGGCCACCTTCGTCGGTAACGCGTTGTCGCCGGCCAAGGCGCTGCGCGTCGAGGTGGTGGACCTGGCCGGTCGGGCCGCCCGGGTGACCGTCCCGGATTTCCAGCTCTCGCTCGCCATCGGCCGCGAGGGGCAGAATGCCCGACTCGCTGCCCGGTTGACCGGTTGGCGGATCGACATCCGGTCCGACGCGGAGCAGACCGCCCCGGCCGCGCGCGGCGCGGCCGAGCATGTGCCGGAGCCGGGCGGCGCGATCTCGGGCAGCTAGGGGTAGACTTCCTCCAGTGGTACGACGCGCGCAGCCGGAGCGCACCTGTGTGGGTTGCCGGCAACGTGCGCCGGCCAGCGAATTGCTGCGGGTCGTCGCGATCGGGGACGAGGCTGGTCACAGCCTCCGGCCTGATCCGCGCCGCAGGCTGCCGGGTCGGGGAGCGAACATGCACCCGGATCCGGCCTGCTTCGCGCTGGCGGTGCGGCGCCGAGCCTTCGGGCGAGCGCTGCGCATCACCGAGGTCCTCGACCACGGTGTGCTGGCAGAGCACGTCGATGCGCCAACCACTACGTCCGGTCAGCCCGACCGGGCGAGGGTCGCTAGCAGGGTAGGACGACCGACATGAGCACACGATGAAGTCCCTGAAATGACCAGGCTTCAAGTGCACGAGTGAGGTCGCTGCGGGTGCTGCCCGCACGACCTCGGAGTGAGGAGTGCAGTGGCAGGCAAGGCCCGCGTACACGAGCTTGCAAAAGAGCTCGGGGTCGAGAGTAAGACCGTTCTCGCCAAGCTGAAGGAAATGGGCGAGTTCGTCAAGTCCGCGTCCAGCACGGTCGAGGCGCCCGTCGCCCGACGGCTGCGTAACGCATTCGTCGCGTCGTCCGGTGCTCCGGCGCCGGCCGCCCCGTCGGCGCCCGCGCCGACGCCGGCTTCGACGCCGACCCCGACGCCGTCTCCGACCCCGGGCGCCCCCCGGGTCTCGGCGAAGCCGATGCCGCCTCGGCGGCCGGCCGCGCCGGCACCCGGTCCGAAGCCCAAGGGTCCGGTGCCCGGTGCGCCGCAGTCCGCGGCCCCGGTCGCCAAGCCGGCGAGTGCCCACGACATCGAGGTGGCGGCCGCGGAGGCGCGTGCCGCCGCGCTGAAGGCTGAGCAGGAGGCCGCGGTCAAGGCCGCGCAGGCCGCCCGCCAGCAGCAGCGGGAAAACCCCGTTCGCCGGGAGCCTCCGGCAGACGGCAACCGCCCCGGTCCGCGGCCGGGTCCGGCCGCGATGCCGCCCCGTCCCGGTTCGCCGGCCGCTCGGCCGAGCACGCCGGCGCCGGGTCCCGGTGCCCGACCGGGCGGTCGTCCGCCGGCGCGCGGCGCCGGTAACAACCCGTTCGGCATCCAGGGTGGCCAGCAGCAGCGGCCGCCGGCCGCGGGTGCGGGTGGCCCCCGGCCCAACAGCCCGGCGGGTATGCCGCCGCGGCCGAGCCCGAACTCCATGCCGCCGCGGCCCAGCCCGGCGTCCATGCCGAGTCAGCGTCCGGCTGCCGGTCGTCCCGGCCCGGGTGGCGCCGGTCGTCCCGGTGGCGGCGCGGGTCGCCCCGGTGGCGGTGGCGGCGGTTTCCGTGGTGGTCCCGGCGGCGGCGCCGGTGGTGGCGGCGGTTACCGCGGCGGCCCCGGTGGTGGCGCGGGTGCCGGCGGTGGCGGTGGCTACCGTGGCGGTCCCGGCGGCGGTGGCGGTGCTCCCGGCGGTGGTTTCCGTCCGGGCGCTCCCTCGGGCGGCGGCGGTCGTCCGGGTGCCGGCGGTCGTGGCCGTGGCGGCGGCGCCGCGGGTGCCTTCGGGCGTCCGGGTGGCCGGCCGACGCGTGGCCGCAAGTCCAAGAAGCAGCGCAGACAGGAGTTCGACAACCTGTCGGCTCCGACCATGAGCTCGGGTGCTCCCCGGGGTCAGGGTCAGGTCGTCCGGCTCTCCCGTGGCGCCTCGCTGTCGGACTTCGCCGACAGGATCAACGCCAACCCGGGTTCGCTGGTCCAGGAGATGTTCAACCTGGGCGAGATGGTCACCGCGACCCAGTCCTGCTCTGACGACACCCTGCAGCTGCTGGGTGAGCACCTCGGCTTCGAGGTGCAGATCGTCAGCCCGGAGGACGAGGACCGCGAGCTGCTCGCGCAGTTCAACATCGACCTCGACGCGGAGGTGGCCGAGGAGCGTCTGGTCAGTCGTGCGCCGGTCGTGACCGTCATGGGTCACGTCGACCACGGTAAGACCAAGCTGCTCGACGCGATCCGTAAGGCGAACGTCGTGGCCGGCGAGGCCGGTGGCATCACCCAGCACATCGGTGCCTACCAGGTCCACGTCCCGCACGAGGGCGAGGACCGCGCGGTGACCTTCATCGACACCCCGGGTCACGAGGCGTTCACCGCCATGCGTGCCCGTGGTGCCCAGGTGACGGACGTCGTGATCCTGGTGGTCGCGGCGGACGACGGCGTGATGCCGCAGACCATCGAGGCGTTGAACCACGCCAAGGCGGCCGACGTGCCGATCGTGGTCGCGGTCAACAAGGTCGACAAGCCGGAGGCCAACCCGGACAAGGTCCGCCAGCAGCTGACCGAGTACGGCCTGGTCGCCGAGGAGTACGGCGGCGACACCATGTTCGTCAACGTGGCCGCGAAGCCGGGCATCGGCATCGAGGAACTGCTCGAGGCTGTCCTGCTGACCGCCGACGCGTCGCTGGAGCTGACCGCTCCGATCGACGGGCCGGCGCAGGGTGTGGCCATCGAGGCGCACCTGGACAAGGGTCGCGGTGCGGTGGCGACGGTGCTCGTGCAGAAGGGCACCCTGCGGGCGGGCGACTCGATCGTCGCCGGTGGGGCGCACGGCCGGGTCCGGGCCATGCTCGACGAGAACGGCAACCAGCTCACCGAGGCCGGTCCGGCGCGTCCGGTCATGGTGCTGGGTCTGACCGCGCCTCCCGGCGCGGGCGACACGTTCCTCGCCGCGGCGGACGACCGTACGGTGCGGCAGATCGCCGAGCAGCGGCAGGCACGGCGGCGGGCGGCGTCCTTCGCCAACTCCCGTGGTCGGGCCACTCTTGAGACGCTCATGGAGCAGCTCAAGGAGGGCGAGAAGACGTCGCTCAACCTCATCCTCAAGGGTGATGTCTCCGGTTCGGTGGAGGCCCTGGAGGACGCGCTGTTCAACCTCGACATCCCCGAGGAGGTCCAGCTCAAGGTCCTCGACCGGGGCGTCGGCGCGATCACCGAGAGCAACGTCATGCTCGCGAGTGCCTCGTCGGAGCCGGTCACGATCATCGGCTTCAACGTGCGGGCCTCGAACAAGGTCCGCGAGATGGCCGACCGCGAGGGCGTGGAGATCCGGTACTACACGATCATCTACCAGGCCATCGAGGAGATCGAGGCAGCGCTCAAGGGCCTGCTCAAGCCGGAGTACGAGGAGGTCGAGCTGGGCAGCGCGGAGATCCGCGACGTCTTCCGCTCGTCCAAGATCGGCAACATCTCCGGTTGTATCGTCCGGTCGGGCATCATCCGACGCAACGCGAAGGCGCGCCTGCTGCGGGACGGGGCGGTCGTGGCGGACAACCTCACGATCACCTCGCTCAAGCGGTTCAAGGATGACGCCACGGAGGTCCGCGAGGGCTTCGAGTGTGGTCTGACCCTGGGTGGTTACAACAACGTCCAGGTCGGCGACGTCATCGAGACCTTCGAGATGCGGGAGAAGGCTCGCGCCTGATCCGGCAGTGACACGCTGATCAAGGGGTTTACGCCAACCGGCGTAAACCCCTTGATCATGCGGGGCGGGTTGCCGGTATCGTCCGGGGCGATGTTCACCGGAAACGCGGTCTTCGACCTGCTGCTGCCGGGCGACTCCCGGTCGCTCAAAGCCAAGAGATCATATGTACGGCCGATCGTGGCGGCGCTGCGCCGCTTCGAGGTCTCGGCCGCCGAGGTGGGTGCGCTCGACCTGCACGGTCGAGCGGAGATAGCGGTGGCCGTGGTCGCCGCCGAAGCGGCGCACGTCCGCGAGGTGCTCGACTCCTGCGAGCGCCTGGTGGCCGCGCGTCCCGAGGTCGAGTTGTTGTCGGTCCGACGCCGGCTGTACGGCGTGGACGACGACTGACCCGGGGTGCCGGCGGTGCCGGGCGACCGGTGCCGCCGCGAAGGTAGTGTTCGAGATGTTGGCCGGTCGGGCCGGCGGCCCCGGGGTCGCCGGGTCGGCCGGGAGCAGGACGCCGTGGAGGTGGCGAGATGTCTGATCCGGCCAAGGTACGCCGGCACGCGGAACGGGTGCGTGAGCTGGTCGCGTCGGTGGTGCGGAGCCAGATCAAGGACCCGCGGCTCGGCATGATCACCATCACCGATGCCCGGATCACCGCTGACCTGCGCGACGCGACGGTCTTCTACACGGTCCTCGGCGACGCGGTGGCCCAGGCGGACACCGCGGCGGCTCTGGAGAGCGCCAAGGGGCTGCTGCGCAGCACGGTCGGCAAGGCGCTCGGGCTGCGGCACTCGCCGACGCTCACCTTCGTCCTGGACGACGTGCAGGACCAGGTCAAGCACATCGACGATCTGCTCGCCGCCGCTCGCAACGCCGACGCGGAGGTGCAGCGGCTGGCCGCCCGGGCGGAGTACGCGGGCGAGGCGCAGCCGTACCGGGTCGACGACGACGAGACCGAGGACGAGACCGACGACGACGAGGCCGACGTGGCCGCCGACGTCACGGAGATCCCCCGGGGTGGGGCAGCGCGGTGACGGGCGCCGCCGGTGCCCAACTCGTCGCGCCGGTCGACGCCGGCCCGGCCGAGGCGGACTGGGCCGCGGCCCAGGCGCTGATCCGCGCCGTCGGGCCGACCAGCCGGGTGCTGTTGATCTGCCATGTCAACCCGGACGGCGACGCGTTGGGCAGCATGCTCGGCTTCGGTCTGGGCCTGCGCCAGCTCGGCGTACACCGGTTGCAGGCGACCTTTCCCGGGCCGCCGGAGGTGCCCGAGCCGTTCCGGGGGCTGCCCGGCCTGGAGCTGCTGGTCCCGGCGAGCGCCGCGGACCCGGCTCCGGATCTGGTGATCTGTTTCGACGCGGCCAGCGAGTCGCGCCTCGGTGAGCTGGCCGGTCGGTTGTCGACGGCTCCTGCCGTGCTGGTGCTCGACCACCACGCCTCGAACCCGGGCTTCGGCACCGTCAACCTGGTCGACCCGCGGGCCGCCGCCACGTCGGTGGTGGCCGAGCAGTTGTTGGCGCGACTGGGCGTACCGCTGGATCGGGCCATCGCCGAGTGCCTGTACGTGGCGCTGACCACGGACACCGGCTCGTTCCGGTTCGAGGCGACCACTCCGGCGGTGCACCAGCTTGCCGCCCGGCTGCTGTCCACCGGCATCTCGCCCGGGGACATCTCCCGGCGGGTGTTCGACACCCGACCCTTCGGCGCGGTCCGCCTCTTCGGGGAGGTGCTCGGCCGTGCTCGGCTGGAGCCGGCCGCCGCCGACGGCCGGGGGCTGGTGTGGACCTTCGCCACCCTCGACGACCTGGCCCGCCACGACCAGCGCCCGTACGTCCTGGAGGCGCTGATCGACTCGGTGCGCTGCACCGCCGAGGCGGACGTGAGCTGCGTGCTGAAGCAGACCGCCCCCGACGAGTGGGCCGTGTCGATGCGGAGCAAGGGCGCGGTGAACGTCAGTCGCGTGGCGGTGGCGCTGGGCGGGGGTGGCCACACGTTCGCGGCCGGGTTCACCGGCCGGGGGACCGCCGAGCACGTCGTCGAGGCGATCCGCGGCGAGCTGGCCGGGGCACTGATCACCGGCGACGCCTGACCGCTCCCGGGCCGTCCGGCGCAGCTGACCAGGCCCGTTCACGTTTCCGTCCGGGGCGGGAAGTTCAGGGTCAGCTCCGGGGGGTGTCGGTCTAGCCGCGCTCCGTGAGAACGGGAAGAATTGCGGGATGGAGCAGCCGCACGACCTCACCGTGGAGGCCCCCCGAGCCTGGGACCGGCCCGCCGTCTCCGTCCCGGTTCTCCTCTGCCTGTCCCTCGTTGGCGGCCGGTTCGCGTCGTTCTCCACCGAGGCCAATCTCTACACGCTCGGCACCGGCGGCGTGTTGATCTGGCTCGGTCTGAGCAACCGGGTGCCCCGGCGGCCGGCGCCGCGTCGGCTGGGCCCGGGAGCGGCCTGGTGGGCACTGCCGGTGGTGGTCTTCGGGGTCTTCGAGGGCGCGACCTTCGTGTTGGCCGTGGGCGACGACTTCCCCACCTTCTCCCGGTTGGCCGACCCCTTGCTGGAGGATCATCTGACCCGGTCGGCGGCCTGGTTCGCCTGGCTGGCCGCGTTCTGGGGGCTGGTGCGGCGATGATGCGGGCACTCGCGATCGGCGGTTTCCTCACCGCCCTGGCCCTGTTCGTCGGGGTCGAGTGGCTGGCCCGGCGGGAGGGATCCCGCATACCGACCCTGGGCGAGGTCTGCGCGTACGTGATGCGCTACGAGGTCGGTTCGGTGCCGGTGGGCAGGATCGGTCTGTTCGGGTTCTGGTGGTGGCTGGGCTGGCACTTCCTGGCCCGCTGAGCCGGGCTGCCACCGTCCAAATGGCGGGAACCGGGAGCAGCATGTGGACCTGAACGATAACTTGGGAGGCGGCCGGCATCACGTGGTGATGCAGGTCGTGGGCGGTGGTGCCACACCTCGCGCTGCCTCCCTCCAGGGTCGGACCGACCCGGGCTCACGCTGCCCAGTCGGCTGCTCCGGTAACCCCGGACCGCCGTGGGGCGCTCAGCACGACCGCCCGTGAGGGCTGCCGCGCGCCGGTGGCTCGCACCCTGGAAGGAGCGCCACCATGCCGAACAAGCCCAAGCCCGAGACCACCACCGACGACGCCCGCGAGCAGGCCCGCCGCGCACTGCAGACGTCGATGGACACCCGCCAGTGAGTCAGTCCTCCGGGCGGTGACGCCGCCGATGGAGTAAGTCCTCGGCGGGATTGCGATCCTTACCGTCGTCGTGCCAGGATCGGCGGCGATGAGCCACCCTGCCACCACCGACCGATCCGCCTCGCCACGCCGCATCGCCGGCCTCGCGTTGCCGGCCCTCGTCGTCCTCGCCGCCGAGCCGCTCTACGTGCTCGTCGACACGGCCGTCGTCGGTCACCTCGGTCGGGTGCCCCTGGCGGCGCTCGCCGTCGGCGGCACGGTGATGACGCTCACCGCCTGGCTCGGCACCGTCGTCGCGTACGGCACCACCGGGCGGTCGGCCCGCCGCTTCGGCGCCGGCGACCGGGCGGCGGCAGTGGCCGAGGGAGTCCAGTCGTCGTGGCTCGCGTTCGGCGTCGGGCTGCTGGTCGCGATCGGCATGCAGATCGGCGGGGGCGCGCTGGCGCGTACCCTCGCCGGAGGTGCCGGCGACGTGGCCGACGCCGCCGCCGGGTGGCTGCGGATCGCGGCGCTCGGCGCCCCCGGCCTGCTGCTCGCCGCCGCCGGCAACGGCTGGCTGCGCGGCGTGCAGGACACCCGGCGGCCGCTGTTCTTCGTGCTCGGCCCCAACCTGCTCTCCGCGCTGCTCTGCCCGCTGCTGGTCTATCCCGGTGGGCTCGGCCTGACCGGTTCGGCGGTCGCCAACGTGGTCGCCCAGACCATCGCCGGCGGGCTCTTCGCCGCGGCGCTGGTCGCCGAACGGGTCTCGCTGCGGCCCCGACCGCGGGTGATCCGCCAGCAACTCGTGCTCAGTCGGGACCTGCTGATCCGGGGCGTGGCGTTCCAGGCCAGCTTCCTCTCCGCGACGGCCGTCGCCGCCCGCTTCGGCGCCGCCGCCGTCGGCGCACACCAGATCGCCCTGCAGCTCTGGTTCTTCACGGCCCTGGTGCTCGACGCCCTCGCCATCGCCGCGCAGTCCCTGGTCGGTGCCGCGCTCGGCGCCGGCGACGCGGCGGACGCCCGCGCGCTGGCCCGCCGGATCGGCCTGCTCGGCGGCGTCTGCGGCGTCGCCTTCGCGCTGCTCATCGCCGCCGGCGCCGGCGTCGTGCCGTCCTGGTTCAGCTCCGACGAGCAGGTACGCGAGCAGGCCATGGTGGCCTGGCCGTGGTTCGTCGCCATGCAGCCCCTGGCCGGGGTGGTGTTCGCGCTCGACGGCGTGCTGATCGGCGCGGGCGACGTCCGCTACCTGCGCAACCTCACCATCGTGGCGGCGCTTGGCGGTTTCCTGCCGGCCATCTGGCTGGCGTACGGGCTCGACCTGGGGCTGGGCGGCATCTGGGCGGGGCTCACCCTCTTCGTGGCGATCCGGCTGGTCGCCCTGCTGCTGCGCCTGCGCAGCGGCGCCTGGGCCGTGGTCGGCGCGATCCGCTGACGGCCTGCCCCCGGCTCAGCAGTCCTCGCCGTCGCCGGGACGCCAACCCGGGTCGTAGATGTCCCCGGTCGGCGCGGTGTTCGGCAGGCCCACCTCGGGCGCGATCTCCAGGTCGATCCGGCCCTTGCGGATCGCCGCGCAGGTCGCGTTGAGCACCGTCACGTCGGCGCTGTCCACCCACAGCCCGGCCGAGCCCGCCCGCACGTCGTCGGGGTGCGGCACGTGCCAGACGACCTGGTCCCGGAGGGTGACGAGTTCGGCGCCCGGGGCGTACGCCTGCGGGCGGGGCAGGTCGAAGGAGTAGACCCAGATGAACCGGGTGGTGATCGCCAGCACCCGGATCCCGTCGCTGTCGGTCGTCGACCGGTACTCCACGGTGCCGCTGGCCCGGATGCCGTCGGCGAGGTCGAGGTTCGGGTCGGCGGCGCGGTCGACCAGGGTGGCGTAGTTCAGGTTCGTCCCCTGCGCGAAGTCCTTGCGCAGGTCGGCGCGGGCGTCCGGGGCCAGCAGGGCGAGGAACTGGTCCGGATCGCCGAAGAGCATGGACGGGTCGAGTCGGCTCTGGATCAACGCCCCCTTGACCTTCGCCAACGCGTCACCGACCTGCTTGGCGGTGAACGGCGCGGCAGCCTTGGCCGCCGGGAGCGTGATGGCCGCCGCGCCCACGGCGAACGTCTCTGCCGGCGTGCCGACGAACGGTCCGAGGCTGTTGCCGCTCTCGTCGACCGGCCGGGGCGGCGCCGTGGAGGAGCCCTGACCCAGCAGCGGCTCCCCGTCGTGGATCCGCTGCACGGCGCTGTACCCGCTCCAGGCCAGCACGGCCAGCAGCACCAGGGCGACCAGCCCGCCGACGCCGCCGAGCAGCTTGCCCGCGTGCTGCTCCCAGCCCAGCCGCAGCCGATCAGCGCCGGTCACGGGGGTTTCGGTCGCCGGCCCCCGCATCCAGTCCGGCACCCGGATGTCGTCGGTCTCGCTGGCGACCGCGTACGGGTCGGTGGTGTTCGGCGGGCTGGCGGGGTCTTCGCTGGTCATCGTGTAGTCCTGGTTCGGCGGGAACGGGCGTGTGATCTTCGCATTCGGCCGACGACGGCGCTGTCCCGTTCGGCGCGCCCAGCAGCAGCCGGCACCCGGGCGCCGCCGTGGCGACAGCGGGCCGGGGTCGGCCGGAGGGCGCCGGGCGACTCCGGTCGCCGAGAGGCTGTCTGGCAGGCTTGGGCGACGTGAGCACCGATGGTCTGATCGTGGTCGACAAGCCCGGCGGCATGACGTCGCACGACGTGGTGGCGCGGATCCGCCGGCTGGCGAAGACCCGCCGCGTCGGGCACGGCGGCACCCTCGACCCGATGGCCACCGGTGTCCTGGTGATCGGTGTGGGGCGGGCCACCCGACTGCTGACCTACGTGATCGGCGCGGGCAAGAGCTACACCGGCACGATCCGGCTCGGCCAGGCCACCGTCACCGACGACGCCGAGGGCGACGTGATCGCAAGCACCCCGGCCGGTCACGTCACCGACGAGGCCATCCGCGCCGCGCTGACGGCCCTGACCGGGGAGGTCGACCAGGTGCCGAGCGCGGTCAGCGCCATCAAGATCGACGGGCAGCGGGCGTACAAGCGGGTGCGCGACGGCGAGAGCGTCGAACTGCCGGCGCGGCGGGTCACCATCTCCCGGCTGGAGGTGCTGGCGATCCGCCGCACCGAGCCGGACGTGGTGGACGTGGACGTGGACGTCACCTGCTCCTCCGGCACGTACATCCGGGCCATCGCCCGGGACGCGGGCCTGGCGTTCGGCGTCGGTGGGCACCTCACCGCGCTGCGCCGGACCGCGGTGGGTGGCTTCACCCTCGCCGAGGCGGCCACGCTCGACGAGCTGGAGCAGCGCGCCCCGGCCGTGGTGAACCTGCCGCTGGACGCGGCGGCCGACCGGTTCTTCCCGCGCCGGGAGGCGACACCCGACGAGGCGAAGGTGCTCGGCCACGGCGGGCCGCTGGACCCGGCCGGCATCACCGGGCCGTACGCCGTCTTCGGACCGACCGGCGGGCTGATCGCTATCGTCAGCGAGCGGGACGGGCGGGCCCGCGCGGAGATCGTGCTCGCCCCGGCTTGACGGCGGGACGCAGGTCCGCCGGCTTCCGGCCGGCGGTGTCGACCCGCCGACCAGCGGGACAGCAGGAAAGGAACGGCATGCAGCGGTGGCGGGGGTACGACGCGGCGCCCGGCGGCTGGGGGCGCTCGGTCGTCACCATCGGCGTCTTCGACGGCGTGCACAAGGGGCACCAGGCGACCATCGGGCACGCCGTGGCCCGGGCCCGGGAGTTGGGCGTGCAGTCGGTGGTGGTCACGTTCGACCCGCACCCGGCCGAGGTGGTCCGCCCCGGCTCGCACCCGGCCGTGCTCACCGAGCCGGCCCGCAAGGCGGAACTGATCGAGGCGCTCGGCGTGGACGTGCTCTGTGTGGTGCCGTTCACCCCGGAGTTCTCCCGGCTGCCGCCCGAGCAGTTCGTGCACGACATCCTGGTCGAGCACCTGCACGCGGCGCTGGTGGTGGTGGGCGGCAACTTCCGCTTCGGGCACCGCGCGGCCGGCGACGTGGCGCTGCTGGAGCGGCTGGGGAAGACCTTCGGCTTCGGGGTGGAGGGGGGCCCGCTGGTCGCCGAGGACGGCACGGTCTTCTCCTCCACGTACATCCGCTCCTGCGTCGACGCCGGTGACGTGGGCGCCGCGGCGGCCGCGCTGGGCCGCCCGCACCGGGTGGAGGGCGTGGTGGTCCGCGGTGACCAGCGCGGCCGGGTGCTGGGGTTCCCCACCGCGAACCTGCTCTGCCACCGGTACGCGGCGGTGCCCGCCGACGGGGTGTACGCCGCCCGCCTGATCCGTCGCGGTCAGTCCGAGCCGCTGATGTCCGCGGTGTCGGTCGGCACCAACCCGACCTTCTCCGGTCGGGAGCGGCGGGTGGAGGCGTACGCGCTGGATTTCGACGGCGACCTGTACGGCGAGCGGCTGGCCCTGGACTTCGTGGCGCACCTGCGCGGTCAGGTCCGCTACGACTCGATCGAGCCGTTGATCGCCCAGATCGAACAGGACGTCGCACGCACCCGGCGCGCTCTGAGCTGATCATCCACCGGGCCGCGCAGGCCCTTGGCCGGCTGTTACCCGTGGGTGCTGGTAGTCTTGCGGGGACGTCGGGTGACCGGCGTGGGGCCTCGCGTGCCTGCTCGACGCCGCGGGTGCGAGGTACCGGTCCGTTCCCGGTCCATCGGGACGACGGACACCTACTTGATCAACCCATCGAAACAGGGAGAACATGGCGCTCGACCAGGAAGCCAAGGCCAGCATCCGCGCGGAGTACGCGACCGCCGAGGGCGACACCGGTTCGCCGGAGGTCCAGGTCGCGGTCCTCACCAAGCGGATCGCCGAGCTGACCGAGCACCTGAAGGTGCACAAGCACGACCACCACAGCCGCCGTGGGCTGCTGCTGCTGGTCGGCCGTCGCCGTCGGCTGCTCAACTACGTCCAGAAGAAGGACATTGCCCGCTACCGGACGCTCATCGAGCGGCTCGGTCTGCGCCGGTGACGTGACGGGGGAGTGGCCCACCGGCCGCTCCCCCGATCGGCGTCCCACCTGAAGAACACGGGCCGCGCGACCAACCCGAGAGGGAGCCGGTCAGCGTACCGGTCTCCGGTAGTGGCCCCCGGGAACCCGGCAGTACGCCGGCCACCCGGGCGCTTCGATCGAAGACCGGCCGGCTGAGCAGCTCCCCGACGTCGCGGGCCCACGACGCGAAGGAGCACGACAGCACATGACCGAGACCAAACTCGGCACCGAATCCCGCACCGCCGTGATCGACAACGGGTCCTTCGGCACCCGCGAGATCACCTTCTCCACCGGTCGACTGGCTCGCCAGGCCGCCGGTTCCGTCATCGCCCAGCTGGGCGAGACGGTGGTCCTCTCCGCCACCACCGCCGGTAAGCACCCGAAGGAGCAGTTCGACTTCTTCCCGCTGACCGTCGACGTCGAGGAGCGGATGTACGCCGCGGGCCGCATCCCCGGCTCGTTCTTCCGCCGTGAGGGTCGGCCCAGCGAGGACGCGATCCTCACCTGCCGCCTGATCGACCGGCCGCTGCGCCCGTCCTTCGTGAAGGGCCTGCGCAACGAGGTCCAGGTCGTCGAGACCATCCTCGCGCTCGACCCGCAGCACCCGTACGACGTGGTGGCCATCAACGCGGCCTCGATGTCGACCAAGCTCTCCGGCCTGCCGTTCTCCGGCCCGATCGGCGCGACCCGGGTCGCCCACATCGACGGCCAGTGGGTCGCCTTCCCGACCCTGGAGGAGCTGGCCCGCGCCACCTTCGACATGGTCGTGGCCGGCCGCACCCTCGACGACGGCGACGTCGCGATCATGATGGTCGAGGCCGAGGCCACCCCGAACGCCGTCGCCCTCATCTCGGCCGGTGCCACCGCCCCGACCGAGGAGATCGTCGCCAGCGGCCTGGAGGCCGCCAAGCCGGCGATCCGTGAGCTGTGCCGCGCGCAGAGCGAGCTGGCCGAGGTCGCCGCCAAGCCGGTCACCGAGTTCCCGGTCTTCCTGGACTACCAGGACGACGTGTACGACGCGGTCGCCGACCTGGCCCGCGGCGAGGTGGCCGAGGCGGTCACCATCGCCGGCAAGGCGGACCGCGAGGAAGCCCTGGACCGGGTCAAGGCCCGGGTCGCCGAGGAGTTGGGCGCTCGGTTCGAGGGTCGGGAGAAGGAGCTCAGCGCCGCCTTCCGCTCGCTGACCAAGTCCGAGGTGCGCAACCGCGTGCTGCGCGAGCAGGTCCGCATGGACGGCCGCGGCCCGCGCGACATCCGGCCGCTGACCGCCGAGGTCGGCGTGCTGCCCCGGGTGCACGGTTCGGCGCTGTTCGAGCGCGGCGAGACCCAGATCCTGGGTGTCACCACGCTGAACATGCTCCGCATGGAGCAGATGGTGGACACGCTGTCCCCGGAGAACCGCAAGCGCTACATGCACAACTACAACTTCCCGCCGTACTCGACCGGTGAGACCGGCCGGGTCGGCTCGCCGAAGCGGCGCGAGATCGGCCACGGTGCGCTCGCCGAGCGTGCGCTGATCCCGGTGCTGCCGTCGCGCGAGGAGTTCCCGTACGCCATCCGGCAGGTCTCCGAGGCGCTCGGCTCCAACGGCTCCACCTCGATGGGCTCGGTCTGCGCGTCGACGCTCGGCCTGCTCTCCGCGGGTGTGCCGCTGAAGGCGCCGGTCGCCGGCATCGCCATGGGGCTCATCTCGGACGAGGTGGACGGCAAGACGCAGTACGTGACGCTTACCGACATCCTCGGCGCCGAGGACGCGTTCGGTGACATGGACTTCAAGGTCGCCGGCACGCCGGAGTTCGTCACCGCGCTGCAGCTCGACACCAAGCTCAACGGCATCCCGTCGGACGTGCTGGCCGCCGCGCTGCAGCAGGCGAACGAGGCCCGGCAGATCATCCTCGGTGTCATGCGGGCCGCGATCGAGGCTCCGGCCGAGATGTCGGACTACGCGCCGCGGGTCACCACCGTCAAGATCCCGGTGGACAAGATCGGCATGGTGATCGGCCCGAAGGGTCAGACCATCAACGCGATCCAGGACGAGACCGGCGCCGAGATCTCCATCGAGGACGACGGCACGATCTACGTTGGCGCCACCAACGGCCCGTCGGCCCAGGCGGCCGTCGACCGGATCAACGGGATCGCCAACCCGACGCTGCCCAAGCAGGGCGAGCGGTTCCTCGGCACGGTGGTCAAGACCGCCGCGTTCGGCGCGTTCATCTCGCTGCTGCCGGGCCGCGACGGCCTGCTGCACATCTCCAAGGTGGGCGACGGCAAGCGGGTCGAGCGCGTTGAGGACTTCCTCAACGTCGGTGACCGGGTCGAGGTCGAGATCGCGGACATCGACGCCCGCGGCAAGATCTACCTGGACAAGGTTCGCCCGGAGGGCGCCGAGGCTCCGGCCGCCGGTGAGGCCGCTGGCGGCGACCGACCGGCTGGTCGGGACCGGGGTGACCGGGGCCCGCGTGACCGCGGTGACCGTGAGCGTGGCGGCGACCGTGGCGGTCGTGGCCCGGAGCGCGGCGGCGAGGGCGGCAACGGCGGCAACGGCGGCGGCGAGGGTGGTGGCGAGGGCGGCGAGCGTCCGCGCCGCCGGACCCGGCACAGCTGACCACCAGCACCTGCAACACCCACCCCTCGTCGAACCGGGAGCAACACGTGAGTCGGGCCTTCAGTGCGCCGTTTCCACCGGATCGACGGGGGGTGGCTGCGTCCCGGGACAATGGGGCGGGCCGCTCCGGCGGCGCCGCCCGCGCGGTGACCCGGACGCTCAGCGACGACCCGCTGGGCGGCACGGTACGTCGTACCGTGCTGCCCAGCGGCCTGCGCGTGCTCACCGAGGCGATCCCGGCGATGCGCAGCGTGTCCTTCGGCATCTGGGTGGCGGTGGGTTCGCGGGACGAGACCCGTCCGCAGGCCGGTGCCGCGCACTTCCTGGAGCACCTGCTCTTCAAGGGCACCCACAAGCGCACCGCCTTGGAGATCTCCTCGCAGATCGAGGCGGTGGGTGGCGAGACGAACGCCTTCACGACGAAGGAATACACCTGCTACTACGCCCGCGTGCTGGACGAGGACCTGCCGCTGGCGATCGACGTGATGTGCGACCTGGTCGCCGACTCGCTGCTGGAGCCGGCCGACGTGGAGACCGAGCGTGGCGTGATCCTGGAGGAGATCGCCATGCACGACGACGAACCCGGTGACGAGGTGCACGACCTCTTCGCCCGGGCCGTCTACGGCGACCACCCGCTGGGCCGACTGATCTCCGGCACCGAGGAGACCGTCACGCCGATGACCCGCAAGCAGATCCAGTCCTTCTACCGGGGTCGCTACACCGCACCACAGATCGTCATCGCCGCCGCCGGCAACCTCGACCACGCCGCGGTGGTCAAGCTGGTCCGGCAGGCCGTGCGCGGCACGCCACTGGACAGCGACCCGGCCGCACCGGCCGCACACCGCGCGGCCACTCCGGCGGTACGCACCAAGCCGGCCACCACACTGGTCGAGCCGAAGGAGACCGAGCAGGCGCACGTCCTGCTGGGCTGCCCCGGCATCGACCGCACCGACGACCGGCGCTTCGCCCTCGGGGTGCTCAACAACGTCCTCGGCGGGGGCATGTCCAGCCGCCTCTTCCAGGAGATCCGTGAGCAGCGCGGCCTGGCGTACTCGGTCTACTCCTACGCCAGCCAGTACGCCGACAGCGGCCTGTTCGCCGTCTACGCCGGCTGCGCGCCGGGCAAGGTGGACGAGGTGCTGGCCCTGACCCGCGCCGAGCTGGCCCGGGTGGCCGCCGACGGGTTGACCGAGGCCGAGGTGGCCCGGGGCAAGGGGATGAGCAAGGGCTCGTTCGTGCTCGGCCTGGAGGACACCGGCTCCCGGATGAGCAGGCTGGCCAAGGGTGAGCTGCTCTACGGCGACCTGATGCCGGTGGACGAGCTGCTCCGGCGGGTCGACGAGGTCAGCGTCGCGGACGTGAACACCCTCGCCGCTGAGCTGCTCAGCCGGCCGATGTCGCTGGCCGTGGTCGGCCCGTTCGGCGAGGGCGACTTCTCCGCCTGAGGCCCGTCGCCCGCAGGGCCGGGGGCACATCCCGGTCGGTGGAGCGGACCGGATCCGGCGGCGGTGGCACGTCCCGATTGGGATAGGTTGTGCCGCGTGACTGACGAGCAGGAGAAGACCCGCGTCGGCGTGTTCGGTGCCCGCGGCCGGATGGGCATCGAGGTCTGCAGGGCGGTCGACGCCGCCGACGACCTCGAACTGGTGGCGTCGATCGACCAGGGCGACAGCCGTTCCGCCGTCTCCGGTGCCGACGTGGTCGTCGACTTCACCACGCCGGACGTCGTCATGGACAATCTCAAGTGGTCCATCGAGCAGGGCATCAGCGCGGTGGTCGGCACGACCGGCTTCACCGAGCAGCGGCTGGAGCAGGTGCGCGGCTGGCTGGCCGAGAAGCCGGAGGTCGGCGTGGTCATCGCCCCGAACTTCGGCATCGGCGCGGTGCTGATGATGCAGTTCGCCGCGCGGGCCGCCCGGCACTTCGAGTCCGTCGAGATCATCGAGCAGCACCACCCGCGCAAGCTGGACGCCCCGAGCGGCACCGCCACGCACACCGCCCGGCAGATCGCCCAGGCTCGCGCCGAAGCCGGTCTCGGCCCGGTGCCGGACGCCACCAAGGACGAGGTGCCGGGTGCGCGCGGCGCCGACATCGACGGGGTACGCGTCCACGCGGTGCGCGCCACCGGCCTGGTCGCCCACCAGGAGGTGCTCTTCGGGGGCACCGGCGAGACGCTGACCATCCGCCACGACTCGTACGACCGGGTGTCCTTCATGCCCGGCGTGCTGCTGGCCGTCCGCGCGGTGCGCAACCGTCCCGGCCTCACGGTGGGCCTGGACCCCCTCCTCGGCTGACCCCGCCCCTCCTCGCAGATCTTGGACAGTTTCCGTTAGCTGACGGAAAC
>NZ_JBEXHY010000035.1:0-52201 GCF_040608295.1 Micromonospora sp. NPDC005197
CCGAGCGGCGCGTCGCTGTGCGGTCGCGGTAGGAGACGGCCGCTGCTCGGCTGATCCGTAACAGGCCCGAAACTACCGGTTGAGAATCCTGGAACATTCTGCGAGCCTGAGAACCATCGATCGCTGTGAACGTTAACATGATCCACTCAGCTCTGGAGGCGCCGCACGCGACCGTCAGGCCCACCCCCAGAAAATCAGCAGGATTTCCCGGAACCGTCCCGCCGGGCGTACCCGATTCCGAACACCCACTACTTCCGGAACAGCCGCGATAGTTGCGGCTCTGGTCGTGTCGCTGCTGCCCAATCTCAGCTCCGGCGGCGACTACGGTCTGCTGCCGTACCGGCCGGGTCTGCTGACGCTGCAACGCTGACGATCGGACAGCGCCGGGGCGGGCAGGTTCGGCCCCCGACCGAACCCGCCCGCCCCGCACTCATCCACCACCAGGAGGTACCGACAGTGCGAGGACCCGCAGACCACCCCCCGCCCTCGGGCGACACCCATGCCGACCGAGTGTCCTTCCGGTCTCGCGGACGGCTGCTCAAGCTCGCCGCGGCCGGGATCGCCGCCGCGGTCGGGTTGTTCACCATGACTGTGGCGACCGGGTCGGCGTCGGCCGCCGACAACCCGTACCAGCGGGGCCCGGACCCCACGGCGGCCAGCGTCACCGCCGTGAACGGCCCCTTCGCCAACACCTCGGTAAGCGTCCCGACCGGGTACGGCTTCAACGGCGGCCGGATCTACTACCCGACCGACACGAGCCAGGGCACCTTCGGGGCCATCGCGATCTCGCCGGGTTACACCGCGTTGTTCTCCGCCGAGCTGGCCTGGATGGGACCGTGGCTGGCCTCCCACGGCTTCGTCGTGATCGGCATCGAGACCAACAGCCGCAACGACTTCGACACGGCCCGCGGCACCCAGTTGCTCGCCGCGCTGGACTACCTGACGCAGCAGAGCCCGGTACGCGACCGGGTCGACCCCAACCGGTTGGCGGTCGCCGGTCACTCCATGGGCGGCGGTGGCGCGCTGAGCGCGGCCAGCCGGCGCCCGTCGTTGAAGGCCGTGGTCGGCATCGCGCCCTACTCGCCGTCGTCGAACCTGGCCAACGACCGGGTGCCTACCATGATCTTCGCTGGGCAGGCGGACACGGTGGTCACCCCGTCCTACGCCACCGGCCTCTACAACAGCCTCCCGAGCACGACGGAGAGTGTCTACGTGGAGGTCGCCGGCGCGGACCATGGGTTCATGGTCGGACGGTCGAACCCGGTGATGGTCCGGACCATGCTGCCGTTCGTCAAGATGTTCCTCGACAACGACGCCCGGTACAGCCAGTTCCTCTGCCCGCTGCTGGACTCCAGCGGCGTGGTCACCTACCGCAGCACCTGCCCGCTGCTGCCGTCGACGCCGACCAGCCCGACGCCGACCACCACTGGAACGAGCACCCCGGCACCGACGCCCACCGTCACGCCCACCCTCCCACCCGGCTCGGCCAGCCAGATCGTCGGCACCCAGTCGGGTCGTTGCATAGACGTACCGAACGCCTCCCGCACCAACGGCACGCGGGTGCAGCTCTACGACTGCAACAGGCAGACCAACCAGGCGTGGACCTACACCTCAGGCAAACAACTACAGGTGTACGGCACCATGTGCCTCGACGCGGCAGGCTCGGGTAATGGCGCGGCGGTCCAGATCTACAGCTGCCACAGCCAGACCAACCAGCAGTGGAACGTCAACTCCAACGGCACCATCAGCAGCGTCCAGTCCGGACGGTGCCTGGACGTCTGGAGCACCGCCAACGGCGCCCAGATCCAGCTCTACGACTGCCACGGCCAGACCAACCAGCAGTTCCGGCTCGTCGCCCTGGCGTAACCCGCACCGGGCGGGCTCGGCGTCACGCCGGGCCCGCCCCGGCCATGCGGCGTCCGTGGCTCACGTACCGGTCAGCGGCGCCGTGCTCTCCCGCACCACGAGCTGGGGGACGACCAACGGCAGGGGCTGCGGCACCATGTCGTCGATGGCCTGGGTGACGGCCGTGATGGCCCGCTGACCGACCGCGCCGAAGTCCTGCTGGATCGTGGTCAACGGCGGAATCAGGTACGCCGCCTCGGGGACGTCGTCGAATCCGACGACGGAGATGTCCTGTGGCACTCGCCGTCCACGCTCGTGCAGTGCGCGCAGCACACCGATGGCCATCTGGTCGTTGGCGGCGAAGACCGCTGTGGTCCCGGGCATCTCGCAGATCCGCAGCCCGGCGACGTAGCCGCTGTGGGCCATCCAGTCACCCTGGACCGGCTCGGGCGGGCGTAGGCCCGCCGCGCTCATCGCCGCCCGCCAGCCGTCGCGGCGGGCGCGGGCCTCCGCCCAGTTGAGCGGACCGGACACATGCACGATCTCCTGGTGCCCGAGGCCGAGCAGGTGGTCGGTCGCCATCCGGGCGCCGAGCACCTGGTCGACGCCGACGGTGACGCTGGCCCGGGACAGATCGCCCTCCACCACCACGAAGGGCACGCCGGATCGGGTCATCCGTACCACTTCGAGGGCCTCGTCGTTGCCGGCGATCATCACGACGCCCTCCACGCCGACGCGCATGAGGTGTTCGGTGGCGTCGCTGAGCGCCCGTACCGTCACCTCCGAAAGGCTCACCGAGGTGGCGAAGTAGCCGGCAGCTCGGGCGGCATCCTCGACGCTGCGGTGGATGCTCGTCGGACCGAACAGCGTCCTGGCCGTGCCGATGATGCCGATCATCCCGGAGCGTCCGCGGACCAGCGCTCGGGCGGCGGTGTTGGGGCGGTAGTCGAGCCGTCGGATGGCCTCGAGAACCCGCTCCCGCGTCTCGCGCCTGATGGCGGGCGCCCCGTTGATGACCCGGGACACCGTCTGGTGCGACACGCCCGCCAGGCGGGCGACGTCCGCCATCACCGGTGGCCGATGGGCCGCGGTCACCGCTTTTTCCGCGTGAACTCGCACTGGCGGGCCGTCCGTTCTTCCATGCGTCGCTTCCTCGTACGTTCCGGGGCCGTCAGTGTGAGTGACGGGGCACTCCGCTGCCACTGCCACCGACGAGGAAGTCGAGGTCCGCGCCGCTGTCGGCCTGGAGAACATGCTCGCTGTACAGCCGCGTCCAACCTCGGTCGGCCACCGGTTGTGGTGGTTCCCAGGCGGAACGGCGCTCGGCGAGTTCCGCGTCGTCGACCAGGAGGTCCAGGCGGCGCGTGGTGACGTCGACGCGGACCAGGTCGCCGGTGCGCACCAGCGCGAGAGGTCCGCCCACGGACGCCTCCGGCGCCACGTGCAGGACGCACGTGCCGTAGCCGGTGCCGCTCATGCGGGCGTCCGAGATCCGCACCATGTCCGTGATGCCGTCGGCGAGCAACCGGCGGGGCATGGGCACGTTGCCCACCTCCGGGAAGCCGGGGTAGCCGCGTGGTCCGGCATTGCGGACGACGATCACCGTGTCGGCTGTGACATCGAGGTCCGGGTCGTCGGCGGCGACGACGTACTCCTCGATCCGGTCGAAGACGAGCGCCGGGCCGGTGTGCGTGAGGAGGTGGGGGGAGGCGGCGGAGACCTTCAGCACCGCCCCGGACGGCGCGAGCGACCCGCGCAGCACGACGGTGCCCGAGCCGGCGGGCTGGAACGGCTCCTCCAGGGTGGCGATGACGTCCCGGTTCCAGCACTGGGCGCCGTCGACGTTCTCCGCCACGCTCCTGCCGCTGACGGTGATGTGGTCCGTGTGCAGCAGCGGGGCGAGCTCCTTCATCACCACCGGAAGACCGCCCGCGTAGGCGAAGTCCTCCATCAGGTACGCCCCGGACGGCATGAGGTTGACGAGCAGGGGCACGTCGGCGGTGAGGGTGTCGAAGTCCTCCAACGACAGGGGCACGCCGAGGCGTCCGGCGATCGCGAGCAGGTGCACGACGGCGTTCGTGGAGCCACCGATCGCGGCGTTGACCCGGATCGCGTTCTCGAACGCCTCCCGGGTGAGCACCGAGGACAGCCGCTGGTCCTCGCCGACCATGGCGACGATCCGGCGCCCGGCGGCCTGCGCGAGCGCGTACCGCCGGGAGTCGACCGCCGGCACGGCGGCGGCCCCCGGCAGTTGTACGCCCAGCGCCTCGGTCACGCACGCCATCGTGGAGGCGGTGCCCATCGTCATACAGTGGCCCCGGCTGCGGGACATGCCGACCTCCGCCTCGGCGCAGTCGGCCGCGGTCATCCGGCCGGCCCGCATCTCCTCGGTGAAGCGCCAGACGACGGTGCCCGAGCCGATGTCCTGGCCGCGGAACTTGCCGTTGAGCATCGGGCCGCCGGTCATCATCAGCGTCGGCAGGTCGACGCTCGCCGCCCCCATCAGCAGGCCGGGAGTGGTCTTGTCGCAGCCGGAGAGCAGGACCACCCCGTCGAGCGGGTTGGCGCGGACCGACTCCTCCAACTCCATCGCCAGCAGGTTGCGGTAGAGCATGGTGGTGGGTCGCATGAGCGGCTCACCCAGGCTCATCGCCGGGAACTCCAGCGGCAGACCGCCGCTCTCCCACACGCCCCGCTTCACCGATTCGGCCAGGTCGCGCAGGTGGGCGTTGCAGGGCGTCAGCTCCGACCAGGTGGTGGCGATGCCGATCACCGGGCGGCCGTCGAAGACGTCGTCCGCGAAACCCTGGTTGCGCATCCAGGACCGATGGATGAACCCGTTACGGCCTTCCGCGCCGAACCACTGCCCGCTGCGCAGCGATCGATTCGTCGTCGACATCAGCACACCTTTCTGTTCATCCGCCCGGATAGCTGGTGGGAAGGGCGGCTTACCGGAGGCCGCCGACGGACAGTCCGCCGCGCCAGTGTCGTTGCAGACTGAAGATCCCCTGCCAGAGGCCGAGGCCGACGGTCACCGGGAAGAGCCGGTTGTCCGAGAGCATGGCCAGGGGCAGGAAGTAGGTGTTCCAGGACGCCACGGCCGACCGGAGCAGCACAGTGACCACCGCGGGGCGCATCAGGGGAACAGCGATCTAAATGAACGTCCGCACCTCCCCCGCGCCGTCAAGGAATTCGCGTGCCGGCCGCGGGTGACCCACAAAGGCACCCGAAGGAGACCGGCAGACGCCGTTAATCGGCCGCTGGCACCAACCTCCCGTCGACTCGCCGGGGAATGGCGGTGTACTCGTCGCGCAACTCCTCGGGAAGGATCCAGGCCGGGGCGTCCTGCCACGCCAGCGGGCGCAGGAAGCGTCGGATCGAGGTGGCGCCCACAGACGTGTGCACGGCGTTCGTCGACGGCCAGGGTCCACCGTGGTGCTGGGCCCACGACACCCGGACGCCGGTGGGATAGCCGTCGAAGACGATGCGACCCGCGCGGGCGGCGAGCGCGTCGACCAGCCGGCGTACGACGTCGACGTCGTCACCCGAGCCACGGTGGACGGAGCCAGTCAGCGACGGGGGTACGGCGTCCAGCGCGGCGTCGAGTTCGGCAGCGTCGTGATACCGGACCACGACCATGAGCGGACCGAAGCACTCGTCGGCGATCTCGGCGGTCAGCCCCGGCAGATCCACCTCCAGGAGCCTCGGCGCGGCGGTGAAGCCCGCGCCGGGGTCGACCTGGGCCCGTGCCGAGACCCGAGCACCGGCCCGCTCGAACTCCGTGGCCCGACTCTCGTACGCGTCCCGGATGCGCTCGTTGAGCAGGACCGTGCCACCCGAGTTGGCGACCTTCTCCCGCAGGACGTCGACCAGCTGGTCACCACCCCGGTCCGCCGGGATGAACGCCAGGCCGGGCTTGGTGCACAGTTGACCGCCCGAGGCGGTGAAGGAGGCGAACAGACCCTCGGCGATCTCGTCACCCCGGTCGGCGGCCGCGGCGGGCAGGACGACGATCGGGTTCACGCTGCTCAGTTCGGCGTACAGGGGAATGGGGTCGGGCCGTTCGTCGATGGCCGCCTGGATGGCGCGAACGGCGTTGACCGAGCCGGTCAGGGCGGCCGCGCGGATCGCGGGGTGACGCACCAGCGAGCGGCCCGCCTGCTCCCCGTACACGGTCGCGATGACACCCTCGGGCCCGCCCAGCTCGCGGACGGCCGAGGAGATCGCGGCGGCGGAGGCGTGCGACGTCAACGGGTGCGACGGGTGGGCCTTCAGGACCGCGGGGCAGCCGGCGGCCAGCGCGGCGGCCGTGTCACCGCCGGCGACCGAGAAGGCGAACGGGAAGTTGCTGGCGCCGAAGACGGCGACCGGCCCGACGGGTACGAGCATCCGCCGCACGTCCGGGCCGCGTCCGAGGGGTGTGTCGGCGGCGTGGTCGATGGCCGCCTCGACGTACGCCCCGTCGCGCAGCACATCGCCGAACATCCGGAACTGGACCGCGGCCCGGGTGAGTTCCCCGTCGAGGCGCGCGTGGCTCAGCCCGGTCTCCGCCTCGGCAGCCGCGACCAGATCCACCCGGTGGGACTGGAGGGATGCGGCGATCGCGTCCAGCAGCTCGGCCCGGCCACGCCTCCCGAGGTCGGCCAACCAGCGCGTCGCCGGGGACGTCTGACCGGCGATCGTCTCCAGCCGAGACTCGTCGGTCTCGGTGAGATCCGTCGCGCGACGCTTGCCGTCGCGCGGATCGACCGTGATGACCACGTTCACAGCAGTCCTCTCCTTACCAGATTGCCCATGAGATCGCGGACGCCGAAGTGCCAGGGTTCGCACTCCTGGGCGTGCCGCACCCGGTTGACCAGGGTGCCGAGTGCCGGACAGCTGATCCGTACCACGTCGTCGACCTTGTGGGTGAAGCCCTCACCGGGGCGGTCCCGGTCCTGGATGGGCGCGAACATGGTGCCGAGCATCAGGGCGGCCCCATCGGGATAGTGGTGGTGCGGGCCGATCAACTGCCGCACCAACTCCTCCGGGGCGCGCGACATCCGGGTCATCTCCGAGACCGCCTCCAGCAGGAAGCCGTCCCCACCGTGGACCTCCAGGCGCACCTCGAGTTCGCGTACCCGCTCCATCCCGAACCGGTCGTCGAAGAGCCGGATCAGGGGGCCGAGCGCGCAGGAGGCGTTGTTGTCCTTCGCCAGCGGAAGCAGGAGCGCCGAGCGGCCCTCGATGTCGCGCAGGTTCACGTCGTTGCCGAGGGTGGCGCCGACGATCCGGCCGCTGGACTGGACGATGAGGGTGATCTCGGGTTCCGGGTTGTTCCAGGTCGACGCGGCGAGCACACCGACCGGGACGCCGGTGCCGACGGCGGAGAGGATCTGCCCCTTGGTGAAGATCTCGGCGTCCGGGCCGATCCCCACCTCCAGGTACTGGCTCCACATGCCCTCGGCGACCAGCAGGCTCTTGAGCCGGTCCGCCTCGGCCGAGCCCGCCTCCAGGTTGTGCAGGTCGACACCGATGTCGGCGAACATCCGTTGCCGGATGTCCGCCGCGAGCGCCAGGTCTCCCCGTGCCCGCTCCTCGATGACGCGTTCGATCATCGAGATGGGGAAGGTCACGCCCGCGGCCTTGAGCGCCTGGAGGTCCACCGGGGCGAGCAGCCAGGGCCGGCCAGGGTCCCGGGTCGCGGCCGCCGTGTTAGCCAGGATCTCCCCGAAGTCGCCCACCCGCGCCCCGTCGAGCCCGGCCACGGTCGCGGCGGGGTCGGGCAGCTCGCAGATGTCCCGTACGGTCGGGAACCGGTGGCTGAGGTCGATGACCTCGCCGTTGCGGACGGCCACGGGCGTGGGGCCGTCGACGGACGGGTCCCAGATCCGGCCGATCAGAACAGCGTCCGCATCGTCCGGCAACGCCTCGGCGGCGGACCCGACCCAGTCCGCGCCGGCGGCGCCTGCGCGGGGCCGTGGGACCGTCATGAGCCGCTCTCCGCGATCCCGCCGGCGTGCGCGCGCTGCTTACCCATCGCTACTCCAGTGGTACGAGTTGGCATCGAGGGAATTAAATTGCAACGATCGTAGCGACATGTGCAACGGTGTCAAGAGGCGGTTGCGCATGACGCCAACTTCATTGCGTACTGTGCAATGGCAGCGACGGTGTCGTACCGCCGCCCCGAGGGGAGACAGAGCCTTGGCGCAATCGATTCGCCGCGCGATCGACCTCATCCGTCGGTCGGCCGAGCACCCGCTGTCCCTTACCGAGGCTGCGGACGTGCTCGGCGTCCACAAGTCCACGGCCCTGCGGATCCTGCAGACACTGGAATCGGCGCGCTTCGTCCGCCGGACCGGGGCGGGCACCTACGTGCTCGGCAGTGGACTCATCGAGTTGTCCGAACTCGCACTGGGCTCGATGGACCTGCGCCAGCCCGCCGCCGCGCACCTCCGGGCGCTGCAACGCGAGACCGGCCACACCGTGCACCTGGCACAGCTGACCGGCGACGAGATCATCTATATCGACAAGGTGGACAGTCCGGCGTTCGACGCCGTCAAGCTGCCCTCGCGGATCGGGCGCGCGGTGTCCATCTATGCGAGCGCGGTGGGAAAGACGATCCTGGCCTACCTACCTCGGGAGGAACGCGACCGTCTCCTCTCCCACGTCGTCTTCGAGAGATTCACCGCGACCACATTCACCGACCACGACGCCCTCGAAGCTGAACTCGCCCGCATCCACGAACGCGGCTGGGCCGTGGACAACGGCGAGCACGACGCCTACGTAATGTGCGTGGCCGCGCCGATCAGGGATTCGCGAGGTCAGGTCATCGCCGCCGCCTCGATCACGGCGATCGAGGTGATCGCAAGCCTCGACCAGCTGAAGAGCAACGTTCCGCTCCTTCTGGAGACCGCCAACCAGATCTCGTACGAACTCGGCTACCCGCGGCCCTCCGCGAACCCGGACGGTGACGGCCGGTCCACGACCTGACCGGGCGGTCACCGCAGTCCGGCGGTGCTTCAATCCTCCCTCCGCGGGATTGACCCTCGAAGATGGCCGATGTTAACTGCAAGTCAACGATGCAGGTCGATGTTCATCTCGCCGGAATCCGGTGCGTGACAGCGATCCGCGTCATCTCACATCGCCCCCGTTTCGGCGGACGTGGGCAGACCGGGGCTCTCCCCGGGGTGTGAGACATCCGCACGACGATCCAGAGGAGATCGTGTCGATGACGATGACGACGCCGCTACGAATCGCGCTCGCTGTCCCGTTCGCCGCTGGTGTCGTCGCCGTCGAACCGGCCGGACCAGCCGCCACGGCAACCACGGACGCCGCTTTCGGCACCAGCACCGGGACGTGAACCGGCACGCGACCGGCCCCCGGGAACGTTCGACCTGATCGCCCTCTGACGGCGAGCTGGCGGGTCCGCGACGGGCCCGACGGCCGGCGTCGCCCCATCGAGCCTGGCGTCGGCGGCCCGGCTTTGCCCATCCGCCCTGGCGTACGCGCACCCACCGGTGCGCGTGTGCCCGACCGTCCAGCCCACCCCGACCCCGGAGTACGCCATGCTCACACCACGTCCGCGCCTCACCGCGGCCGTTGTCCTGGCCATTCTCGCCAGCCTCCTGCCGATCCTGGTGGCGGTCACCGTCGCCGCACCGCCAGCGGCCGCGGCGCCACCCGCGACCACCCAGTTCGAGAAGGTCAAGCTCGACGGTGGGCTCTCCATGGGAGAGCCGATCGAACTGTCCGTCCTGCCCGACGCCAAGGTGCTCTACATCAACCGGGGCACCAGTTCCGGCGGCGGGCAGGTACGTCTCTACAACCCGGCCACCCGCACCACGACTGTGGCGCTGACCCTGCAACTGGACGCCCGATTCGAGGACGGCCTGATCGGCATCACCGCGCACCCGAGGTTCGCCACGAACCGCTGGGTGTACCTGTTCTACTCGCCGGCCACGACGCCGCTGGTCAACCGCATCTCGCGGTTCACCTTCAACCCGAGCACCCTGGTGCTCGACCCGGCGAGCGAGACCCGGCTGATCGAGTGGCCGACCGAGCGCCGGCTCTGCTGCCACTCGGCGGGCTCGATGACGTGGGACAGCAACGAGAACCTCTACTTTGCCGTCGGCGACAACACCAACTCCGGTGGAGACTCGGCGGGCATGGCGCCGATCGACGAGCGGACGAGCCGCGACGCCCAGTACGACGCGCAGCGGACCTCGGGCAACACCAACGACCTCCGCGGCAAGATCAACCGCATCCACCCGGAGGACAACGGCACGTACACCGTTCCGACGGGCAACCTCTTCGCCGCGGGCACCAGCGGCACCCGTGCGGAGATCTACGTGATGGGGGTGCGCAACCCGTACCGCCTGTGGGTGGACCGCAAGAGCAGCAACACGCTCTACTGGGGCGAGGTCGGGCCGGACGCCGGAGCGACGATCGCCAACCGCGGGCCGGCGGCGTACGACGAGTGGAACCGGGCCACCGCGCCGGGCAACCACGGATGGCCGTACTGCGGCGGCCCCAACGTCGCCTACAACGACTGGGACTTCGCCACCAACTCACCGCGTGGCTGGTTCCCGTGCGGTGGCAGCACCGGCCCGGTGAACAACTCGCCGCGCAACACAGGCCTTGCGCAGTTACCGCCGACCCGGGGCGCGCTGGTCTGGGAGCAGCACGGTGGCAGCCGGGAGTGGCCGGCCCTGGACAGCCCGGGCGGCTGCGGCTCGCCCAACCACGCCGAGGTCTACCACTACGACCCCAACCTGGCCTCGGACGTGAAGTGGCCGCAGTACTACGACAACAAGCTGGTCATCACCGAGTACTGCCGTAACTGGATCAAGGAGGTCCAGTTCGACAACGGCAACGCGCGTACCGGCAACCCGACAGTCATCGAGCCGGTGCTGGCCGGCATGTCGTTCGTCCACCCGATCGACATGGAGTTCGGGCCGGACGGGTCTCTCTACCTGCTGGAGTACGGCAACGGCTACTTCTCCGGCGATGCCGCCGCCGGCCTCTACAAAATCAACTACGTCGCCGGTGGCCGGTCTCCGACCGCTGTCGCGTCGGCCACCCCGGACAACGGCCTGAGCCCGCTGACGGTCAGCTTCTCCAGCGCCGGCAGCACCGACCCGGACGGCGACCCGCTGACCTACGCGTGGGACTTCGACAGCAACGGCACCGTCGACTCCACCGCCGCGAACCCGACCTACACGTACGCCAGCAACGGCGACAAGCGCGCCCGGCTCACGGTCTCCGACGGCACCGGCCGGTCCGGCACCACCCAGGTGACCGTCGTCGTGGGCAACACCCGGCCCACCGTCGCCCTCAACGGCATTCCCAACGGCGGACTGTTCTCCTGGGACGAGAACCTGACCGCCACCGCCACCGCCGCCGACGCCCAGGACGGCACGATCCCCTGCGCGAACGTGACGATCCGGGCGGCACTCGGCCACCAGGAGCACGCGCACGAGGAGGGCCAGGGCACCGGCTGCGGCTTCACCGTCAACACCGGACCGGTGCACGCCGGTCCGGACTCGGTGCTCTTCTTCCTGCTGCGGGCCGGTTACACCGACCGGGGCGCGGCCGGCACCGTGCCGCTCACCGCCGAAAAGGACGTCACCCTCTGGCCCAAGCAGTGGCAGGCCGAGCACTACGTCTCGTTGCACGGGCCCCAGGTCATCAACGCGGGAGGCGCCGAGGGCGGCCGGCGGCTCGGTGACATCCAGAACGGCGAGTACGTCCGGCACCACGCGGTGAGCCTCAAGGGCATCACCGGCATCCGGGCCCGGGTCTCCTCGGACAAGGCCGGCAACGTCGCCTCCTTCCGGTACGACTCGCCGACCGGTCCCGAGATCGCCCGGGTCACCGTGCCCAACACCGGCGGCTGGGACAACTACACCGAGATCAGCGCGCCGGTCACCAGGCCCGACGACAACACCCACGACCTGTACGTCGTGTTCACCGGCGGCACTGGAGGAGCCCTACTCGACCTGGACAGCTACACGTTCACCGGAGCCGGGGTGAGCACCCCGGCGAGCGGCCCCCGCACCGGCCCGATCCGGGGAATGGGCAAGTGCGTCGACGTCAACGCCGGCGCGACCGCCGACGGCACCAGCGTCCAGATGTGGGACTGCATCGCCGGCGCGACCAACCAGCAGTGGACGCTGCCCGGCGACGGCACCATCCGCAGCCTGGGCAAGTGCCTGGACGTGAAGTCCAGCGGCACCACCAACGGCACCCCGATCCACCTGTGGACCTGCAACGGCACCGGGGCCCAGCAGTGGGTGACCGGCACCGCGGGCAGTCTGCGCAATCCGCAGGCCAACCGGTGCCTCGACATCCCCGCCTCCACCCCCACCAACGGGCGGCAGCTGCAGATCTACGACTGCAACGGCACCTCCGCGCAGAACTGGACCCTGCCGTGACCCGTCCGCCCGCTCTCCCGCAAGGAGCCCCCATGCGCAGACGCCTCATCGCCGCCGTTGCCGCCGCCGTGGTCGCCGGGCTCACCGTCGCCACCGGCGCGACGGCCGTGGCACCGACCCCGGCCGAGGCCGCACCGCTGAGCAAGGTCCTGGTCTTCTCCAAGACCGCCGGCTTCCGGCACTCCTCCATCCCGAACGGCATCGCCGCCATCCAACAACTCGGTACGGCGAACGGCTTCACCGTCACCGCCACCGAGGACGCGGCCACCTTCACCACGGCCAACCTCGCCCAGTACCAGGCGGTGGTCTTCCTCAGCACCACCGGCGACGTGCTCGACGCCACCCAGCAGGGCGCGTTCGAGGCGTACATCGCCGCTGGCGGTGGCTTCGTCGGGGTGCACGCCGCCGCCGACACCGAGTACGACTGGCCGTGGTACGGCGGCCTGGTCGGGGCGTACTTCGCCTCGCACCCGGCCAACCAGCAGGCGACCGTCCGGGTCGAGGACCGGGCCAACGCCTCCACCGCACACCTGCCGCCGACCTGGACCCGCACCGACGAGTGGTACAACTACCGGGCCAACCCCCGCTCGGCGGTCAAGGTGCTGGCCAGCCTCGACGAGTCGTCGTACTCCGGTGGGTCGATGGGTGGCGACCACCCGATCACCTGGTGCCACAGCTACGGCGGCGGACGCTCCTGGTACACGGGCCTCGGCCACACCGAGCAGAGCTACACCGATCCGAACTTCACCCGCATGCTGCTCGGCGGCATTCAGGTGGCGGCCGGCGCGGTGGCGGCGGACTGCCGGCCGGAGCCCGGCTACACCCCGCTGTTCGACGGCACCCAGGCCAGCCTCGGGCAGTGGCGGCAGGCCGGGCCGGGCGGCTTCACCCTGGCCGACGGCACCCTCACGTCGAACGGCGGAATGGGGTTGCTCTGGTACCCGGTGCGCACGTTCGCCAACTACTCGCTCAAGGTCGACTGGATGATGCCGGGCGACGACAACGGCGGGGTCTTCATCGGATTCCCCGATCCGCAGGGCGACCCGTGGGGCCCGGTCAACGCCGGTCACGAGATCCAGATCGACGCCACCGACGGCGACCCGACGCGCACCACCGGCAGCGTCTACAGCCTCCAGGCACCCAACCAGGCCGCCCGTGCGGCGGCGCTCAACCCACCCGGCTCCTGGAACACCTACGAGATCGGCGTGCACGGTCAGCGGGTCGAGATCTGGCTCAACGGAATCAAGATCAATGATTACGTCAGCAGCCGGGCCATCGCCAACGGCTACCTCGGGGTGCAGAACGACGGCGCCGGCATGGACATCAACTACCGCAACGTGCGGATCAGGACGGACGGGCCGAGCGAGCCACCCGTCACCGACCTGGCCCGGGGCCGGCCGGTGACGGCGTCCAGTGTCGAGCCGGGCAGCGCGCACGTGGCGGCCAACGCCGTGGACGGCAACGCCACCACCCGCTGGGGCAGCGCGTACGCCGACCCACAGTGGATCACCGTCGACCTGGGGGCCACGTACGCGATCAACCGGGTGCGGCTGGCCTGGGAGACCGCCCACGCGCGGGCGTACCAGGTCCAGGTGTCGCCGGACAACGTCACCTGGTCGGCGGTGCACACCACGACCACCGGCGACGGCGGCGTCGACGACCTCACGGTCACCGGCACCGGCCGCTACCTGCGGGTGTACGGCACCCAGCGGGCCACCCAGTGGGGCTACTCGCTGTGGGACCTCAACGTCTACGGCACCGCCGCCGGTGGCACCCTGCTGTCCCGGGGCCGGCCGGTCACCGCGTCCAGCGTGGAGCCGGGCAGCACGCACGTGGCGGCCAACGCCGTGGACGGCAACGCCACCACCCGCTGGGGCAGCGCGTACGCCGACCCGCAGTGGATCACCGTCGACCTCGGGGCCACGTCCGCCATCAACCGGGTACGGCTGACCTGGGAGGCGGCGTACGCGCGGGCGTACCAGGTCCAGGTCTCCCCGGACAACGTCACCTGGTCACCGGTGCACACCACGACCACCGGCGACGGCGGCGTGGATGACATCGCCATCTCGGCCACCGGTCGTTACCTGCGTGTCCAGGGCACCCAACGGGCCCTGCCCGCGTACGGCTACTCGCTGTGGGAGCTGGAGGTCCACGGCACTGTCGCCTGACCCGCGCCCGGCAGGTCACCTCGGCATCTCGCTCGCGGTGACCTGCCGGCGCGGCAGCCACTTCGCTGGCGCCACCAGCACGAGCGGCCGGCGAGGAGCCGCCCGCTGGTGCAACCAGTTCGTCGACGGGCACGTCCGGAGGAGCGGCGGTTGATCCCCGCCGCCCCTCCGGGCGACATCACTTCCCGTACAGCTCGAATTCGTAGAGCGAGAAGCCGTACGAGGTGGCCCGCTTTACCCCGTACACCCGCACGTAGCGGGCGGTGACCGGGGCGAAGGTGGCGTTGTCGACGCCGCCGTTGCCGGTGGTGGTGGCGAACACCGGCGTCCAGGAGCTGCCGTCGCCGGAGACCTCGATCCGGTACGAGGTGGCGTACGCGGACTCCCACCGCAGCACCGTCCGGCTGACGGTGCGGGCCGCGCCGAGGTCGACCCGCAGCCACTGGTTGTCGTTGTAACTGCTGGCCCACCGGCTGCCGAGGCTGCCGTCGACCGCCTTGTCCGGGGTGTAGCTGGTCAGGAACTGGGTGCTCGACGCGGTGGCCGGACGACCCTGCGCCAGGTTCGCGACGTCGTCGCCCCGACGTGCCGGGAACGAGACGACCTGCTGGTAGGTGGGGCGGTTCTGCCAGGCGATCAGGGGGTGGGTGATGCCGCCGAGCCCGGACTGGGCGATCGAGTCGGCGCACCACTGGTCGCCGGCCCCACAGGACTTGTCTCCGGGGTAGACGGTGGTGGCCGGCACCGCGGCGGCCTGGCCGAGCGCGTCGAGCAGGGCCTGCCGGCACGTGCCGAGGTTGCCGTTGCCGCAGTACGTGCGGCCCAGCCCACCGGCCACCGGCTCGCCGAGGACGGTGCGCAGGTCCTTGTCGACGTAGCCCCACCAGCCGTACTGGAACGACGAGCCCTTGTGCGCCTGCCCCTGCAGGGCCCAGCTCGCCGTGCCGTCGCGCGCGCCGTTCTGGCCGCCCGACGGCGCCTCGTTCACCTCGATGGCGTCGACAAGCGCGGCGTAGAGGTCCGGCCCGAGGCCGGGGCGGAACTCCGCCGAGGCCAGCAGCGGCCACCAGGCGTCGAAGATCCGGATCGCGTCGGCGTGCTGGTAGACCTTGGAGCCGGGGGACGTCTCCACCCGCCGGGTGCCGGCCTGCTGCCAGGCCCGCAGCTTGCCCACCGCGTCGGCAAGCGCCGGATCCGTGACCGGCGTGCTGTCCAGCACCCGCAGCAGGTCGCCGAGAACCTGCTGGCCCCGCAGGTCGGTCACCGCCGCGTCCGCCATGATCTTGACGACGTCGGCGCGCCCGAGCTTGCGCTGGGCGATCGCGGCGCGCACCGGACCGTCGAGCAACTGAGCCCGGTGTACGGAGCCGAAACTGAAGTTGCCGTCCGCGGCCCCGAAGTCCCGCGCCTGCTTGTTGTTCCAGCTCACGTAGTAGTCCTGGTTGACCGACTGCGGGTGGGCCGCCGCCGGGGTGTAGCTGGCGTCGTTGGTGTCCGGGTTCCAGCCGGCCCACTCGTACGCCGGTTCGGCCTTGGTGGGCAGGTTCGGGTCGGCGGTGGCCGGACGGACCGGGTTCGAGCCGGAGTTGAAGTACGCCGCCTCGGTCGAGTTGACGTAGAACCAGTTGAACGCGTACCCGACGCTGGCCGCGGACGCCTGGAACGCCGCCGCGCTGCCCATCGCCGACGGGTCGTTGTAGGCCTGGAAGCCGATCGCCGAGTCGGCCTCGTGCCGGTAGGTGGAACGCAGTTTGGTGAACGCGGTCGGCTGCCCGTTCACCAGCCCCCGGTACGCGACCAGCCCGTACTTGGTGCGCAGCGCGCGCAGGGTGTACGACCCGGCCGGGGTGGAGTCGGCAAGCGTCGGGGACCAGGAGTTGCGCTTCTCCAGCGCCTCCATGGCGAGGCACTGCCCGTGGTAGAGGTAGCGGTTGGTGCGCAGCGTCGGGGCGCTGCCGTCGGTGGTGCACAGCGGCACCGCGTACGTGTCGGTGAGGTCCTGTGCGGCGGAGGTCGCGCTCCACGCGTAGTCCTGGCCCCGGCCGAGCAGCACGTAGAGGTTGAGCCCGGCGAACGCGGCGCCGCGCGCGCTGATTCCCGGGCCCTGCAGCTCCTGGAGCATCAGCAACTGCGGCGCGAAGTAGCCGGTCTGCGGCCCGAACACGGCGACCGGGTTGCCGGTGGTGGTGTGCCGCCCGGAGACCACTACCGCGTTGGACATGCCGTGCGCCCGCAGGTTGGACACGCCGCCGAGCAGCCCCTGGGTGGCGGTGCTGGCGCCGGTGCGGGCGGCGGCCCCGCCGCTGGCGTCGTAGGCGAGGGGCTCGGCGACCACCGTGCCGGCGTCGGGGAGCACCGCGCTGGTCGCGCCCGGCGGCGTCGCCCCGTACGGGAAGCTCTGCCCGTCGTGCAGGGTGAGTACGGTCTCCGGGTCGTTCTGCGACCGGAACGCCGCCCAGACCCGGTCCCCCTCGATGGTGCCGTACTTCGCCCGGGCGGCCACCCGGACCAGCGCGGACTGGATCTCGCTGCCCCCTCCCCCGCCGAAGAGCCCGCCGACAACACCGGCGGTGGCGATCAGGTCGGTCATGGTGAAGTGCGTCGGCTTGCCGGCGCCCGCGAGCACGTACTCGCCCGGGTAGTTGTCGTCGGCGATCGACTTGTCGATGTAGGCGTTGATACCGGCGATGTAGTCGACCACGTCGGTGTAGAGCTGCTGACCCCGGGCGCCCTTGGTGCGCAGCGCGTCCACCTGGGCCTGGAGGTCCGCCTCGGAGTAGGGCGAGTTGGCCCAGATGCTCTGCTCCAGTTCCCGGTTGCCGGGCGCGCCGCCGGCGAACGAGGTGAGCGTGCCGCGACCGGCGTGGCGCAGGAGATCCATCACCCAGAGCCGGTCCTGGGCCCCGGCGTAGCCCGCGCCGAACATCGTGCCGGCGCGGGTGGTGCCGGTGACGTGCGGGACGCCGGTGGCCTTGTCCCGCACGATGGTGACGTCCGCGCGCGGCGAGACGGTGCTCTCCACCTGCGCGGCCGGGACGCCGAACGAGGCGTCGTTGTAGAAGTGGGCGATCTGCTCGTCGGTCAGCCCGGCGTAGTTGTAGACCAGGTTCGCGTACTCGTCGAGCTGGTCGCTGGAGTGCGCCGGGCGGGTGCCGAGCGCCTGGTGCGCCAGGATGGCGACCAGCGTGGCGTTGCCGTTCTCCCCAGGGGGCAGGATGTCGGCGCACTGGCCGAGGCAGTAGTCGTTGGCGGCGAACGTGCTGGCGGCGAGCGCCGGTGAGGGCGGGGTCACCGTCAGGACGCTCGCGGTCAGGGCGGCGGCGGTGAACGCCGCGAGCCGGTTACGGAGAGCGGGACGAGGCATGGCGATCCTCCGGGGACGCGGAGTCGGGCCGTTCGGTACGCCCGGCTTCCGGTGCCGACGTCTCGCCCTCCGCGCCCGGGCGTTACACCAGGAGGTGAGAGTGACTCATGTCTATCTCCGGGCAATGATCGACGCAGGAGCCCCGTTCCGGATAGCCGTCGTTCACCACGCGCCAATGCCGACGTTTCGCCGCTTATCACGACGGAAACAGGCACGGCGGCACCGCGGGTCGATGGCGCGCGGCACGACCGCCAGTGAGCACGTCGAACCCAGCTCCAACCACCTCGGGCGCCCTGGTCGCCCTCAGCGACAGCGGTTGCCAGCGGATCTCCGCGGCGTTACGTTGGGATTTCATCGACAAACGTCTACACATAGGTACGGGGGCCACATGTCCACGTCTGTCACTCGCCGCAGCGTCCTGGCAGGTGGCGCCGGTGCGGCCATCGGCCTGGCGTTGCCCGGCCCCGCCGCCCACGCCGGCGGCCACCACAGCACCAGCGTGAGCTTCACCCTCGACGCGAGAACGCTCGACGGCGGTGAGCAGGTCACCTCGGTCACCCTCGACACCAGCGGGCTCGGGCCGATCGACCCCGCCGGGCTCACCCCCGGCACGTTCACCGTGCGTGCCAAGGCCACCAGCCCGATCCCGATCGCTCCCGATGACCTGATCTTCAGCGAGTACGACCTGGACCGCACGGTGACCGCGGCCCGGCTCGACCGGCACGGGAACGTCGTGCTGGAGCTCAGCACCGCCGAAGGTCAACTCGGCGGTGGCACCCTCGGCTACATCGTGAGCAGGGGCCGTAACGTCCGACTGGACCTCGTCTACACCATCACGCAGAACACCCCGCTCGTCCGGCGACACGGCCCGCCGGTCACCATCACGCGCTTCGTGCAGGGGCGGCTGTCGAACCCCGAGGTGGACGCCTTCAGCCACCACGTCTCGGGCTCGGGCCTGAAGTACCGGTTGTACTCCCCCAAGCGATCGCCCCGGCACGGTCGGCTGCCACTGATCCTCTGGCTGCACGGCGGCGGCGAGGGCGCCTCGCTGCCCGACGACTACTACGACAACGAGACCACGCTGCGCGCCAACCGCGGCGCGCTGGGCTTTGCCACGCCGGAGGCTCAACGGATCTTCTCCGGCGCGTACGTCGTCGCTCCGCAGAGCACCTCCTACTGGATGGAGGACGGCCCCCGGTTCGCCCCGCTGATCCGTGAGATCGTCCAGGACCTCGTACGCCGCGAGCGGGTCGACCCCGACCGGATCTACGTGGTCGGCTGCAGCAACGGCGGCTACATGTCCCTGGAGATGACCGTCGCCTATCCCGACCTGTTCGCCGCGTCGGTGCCGATCTGCGGGGTCGTCGAGCCGCTCGGCGGGGAGGGCCCGCCGCTGATCACCGACGCGGAGCTGTCGAGGATCCACACCCCGACCTGGCTGGTCGCCTCGCGCGACGACGACACCGTGCCACCCGAGACCAACACGATCCACGCCCACGACCTCATCGGCGGATCACTGATCACCCTGTACGACCACGTCGTCTGGAACGGCTACCAGTTCCCCGGTCACTGGTCCTGGATCTACGTGGCCCGCAACGACCCGAGCCGCAACGGCACCCACATCTGGCAGTGGATGGCCCGCCGCCGTCGGTGATCCGCCGTCCGAGGTCGCGTGTCACACCTCTGCGCCGTTCTGCTCCACGGGCGCCTCGATCGCCCCCTGGCGTACACCATCTGATCCTCGCCGTGCCCACCTCTGCCTGCCGGCCGACCCGCCGCCGCCCGCAAGCTCGTCGCCCATCGCTCACCTCAACCACGCAGGTCGCGCCGTCGGTACGCAACCGCGCCTGCGGCCATCAGAGCACCTGCCAGACCGGTCATCACGAATGCGCCGGGCCAGTCGACGGAGACCAGCGGCACCGGAGCGAGATGAGCGAACGGCGAAAGACTCGCCACCCAGGCCGGCGCGCCGACGCTGTCCGCGGTGACCTGCAGCAGGAAGCCGCCGGTAGCCGGCAGGCAGCCGACTGCCGTGACGGCGCTGGGCGTCATGCCGGTGGCAAGGACCGCCGCGCCCGCACTGAGCAGAACGATCGGCAGCGTATTCCACGTGCCCTGAAGTGCCGCGGTGATGGCGAAGTCGCCTCCAACGGCCACGACGCCGACCCAGGTGGCAATCGCGGCAAGGCTCACCAGGACGAGCGCACCGCCGATCGTGGTAACGAGCTCGGCCGAGAGAAGCCGGAGCCTGCTCAGCGGCTGAGCGGCCAGCAGGGTCAGGCGCCGATCGGACTCCGCGGCAACGAACGCGCCCATCCGAACCGCGGTGAAGGCGCCGACAGGGAGGGCGAGTAGCGCGAAGATCGTGGCGGTGAGACCCGCGACCGTGTCGAGCCCGGTGAAGCCCGCCTGCGCGGCAGCGTCGACGATCGCGGCGTTGTCGGCCAGGAAGTCCGTCACCGACGTGGTGGTCAGGCCGATGAGCAGAAAGTAGGCGATGACGCCGGTCGACCACGCGATCAGCGGGATCAACACCCGGCGCACGGCGAACGCCTCCACCGTCGACAGCGTCCGCAGACGAGGTGGCCGGCCGGTAGCCGGTGCCACCAGACCGCCGCCGACATCACGGCGCGCGGCCGCCGCCAGCGCGGCACCGGACACGAGGGCCGCCATCACCAACAAGATCATCAATGGCAGCGGGCGGTTGGGCCCATAGGGTGCGCTGAGTTCCAGTAGGCCGAACGGTGACAGCCAACGCAGCCAGGCCAGGGCGCTGAGACCGTCACCGACCATGCGCGCCAGCAGGCCGACGCCGAGCACGGCGATCGCGACACCGGTGGCGACGGCGCGGGCCGGAAAGATCTGCGCGGTCAGCGCGGCGACGGCGACGGCGAACAGCCCGAGGACGCTCAGGCCCACGCCATGCACGACCGCGCCGGTCCGATCGGGCCCGGCGTTCGACAGCACGGCGGTGACCGCGAGGCCGGCAAGCACCGGCACGAAGGCGACGACCGCGACGTGCCGAACCACGACGCCGCGCAGCGTGGCTCGGCCGGCCAACAGCACATCCCACCGTCCGGCGTCTTCCTCCCCGCGCGTGATGCGAGTGGTGGACAGGATCGACCAGACGGCGAGGACGACGGCGACGAAAGTCCCGACCCGCCACACGGTGAACCCACCGGCTTCGTCGAGCGCGATCGGGTCGCCGAACAGGGTGCGGATGGCCGGATTGCCAGCCAGCGCATCGAGGCTTGCTGACGCGGACGGATCCGCCATCACACTGTCGTAGCCGGCCACCACGATGGCCGGCATCGTCGCGGCGAAGAGCACGACGAGCAGGGCGCCGCGGCGGACCTGACGGGTTGCCAGGCCGGTGACGGCATGGTCCGGCGCGGAGCGCGTGATACTCGCCAAGCCGGTCATCGCGCCGTGTCCGCACCGTAGTAGCCGAGGAAGATCTCCTCCAGGCTGGGCTCCAGCACCGTGAGCGCCGTGACGTCGGCCTCGGCCAGCACCCTCAATGCGGGTGCGGGCGGCCCGCTCAGCGAAAACCGCAGGCGGCCGTCGCCGACGGCCTCAACCGAGTCGACGCCCGGCACGGCCGCCAGTGCCGGTGGTGCGCCGGTGAAGGCGACGCTCACCTCGGCGCGATGCAGCGGACGCAGCCGTTCCACAGGTGCGACGTCGACGAGCCGGCCGGCGCGCAGGATTCCCACGCGGTCGCACACTGCTTCCACCTCGGCGAGCTGGTGGGAGCTGAGGAATACCGTCTGGCCGCGATCGCGTGCCTGCCCGACGGCGGCGCGGAACTCCCGTTCCATGAGCGGATCGAGGCCGCTTGTCGGCTCATCCAGCACCAACAGGGGCGCGCGGGTGGCGAACGCCGCGATCAACGCGACTTTCTGCCGATTGCCCGTCGAGTACGTCCGAGCAGGCTTCGACAGGTCGAGCGCGAACCGCTCAACCAACTCATCCCGGTAGGCCAGATCGGTGCCGGGGCCGGTGCGCGCCAGCAGGTGCAGGATTTCCGCGCCGGTCAGTTGCGGCCACAACGCGACGTCGGCGGGCACGTACGCCAGCACCTGATGCGCGCGGGCGACGTCGGCGGCGTCGATCCCCACGACACTGGCACGCCCGGCCGTGGGCCGGGCGAGACCGAGCACCATCCGGATGGTCGTGGACTTGCCGGCGCCGTTCGGGCCGAGGAACCCGAACACCTCCCCAGCCACGACGTCCAGATGCAGGTCTTCGACGGCCGTCAGACGGCCGTATCGCTTGGTAAGCCCGACGGTACGCAGGGCGGAGCCACTCATCGAAGAGGCCCTTTCGGTCGGCGCGAATCATCACCGCCGACCAGGCTTCCCGGCACACCTGGGGCTCACGATACTCCCACGAACAGCGTGCAGATAGGCCCGTTGCCTGTCGGTCGGCCGCGGACGGACGTGCGGCACTGGCCGACGGTGGTTTGTCGTCGACCGCGACCGACCTGACAGGCGTGTCGGTTCGTCGCGCTCAGGTCCGGGCAGCCCCGTCCCGTGGATGAGACCCTGCTCCGAAGTTCAGCAGCCGAGCCGCTTACTCGAAAGGGCGATGTCGTCGATCCAGAGGTCGAACTCGCCCGGTGTCGTGCCGCCCTGGTAGAGCTGCCAGCCGATCTTCACCGTGTCGACCGTCGGCAGGACGAAGGGAACGTCGTTGCCACCGTGGTCGCTCGTGGAGGCGGTCAGCTCCGGGTTCGCCACGCCGTCGATCCACACCGCGACGCGGTTGTCCGCCGCGTCGATCTTCCACTCGAAGCACTGCCAGGTGTCCTCGGCGACCGGGGCGGACTCCCGCCAGTTGGTCCAGTCGCCGGTCGGACCGCCGTCGGCGCCGATACCCCAGAAGGTTCCGGGGACCGTGGGCGCGTACTGGCCACCGATCGGACGGACGACCTCCGCGCTGCCGGTGCCGGTCGCTTCCACAAGTGTGAAGTGCGCCCAGTCCGGGGCGGTGGGGAAGGCATCGACGCGCAGACGCATCCGGCCGTAGAAGCGGTTGCCCGGCGCGGCGAAGTCGTCGACGCGCAGGAAGGCGCGTCCGTTGTCAACCGTGTGGATGTGCAGCACCTGGTTGCCGCGACGGGCACGTTCGACGGTGAGCGTGCCGTGGCGGGTGTCGACGCCCCAGTTCAACGTGCTGGGGCCTCCGGGAGGCAGTCGCTCGAAGTCCTCACAGAAGAGCAGGCCGCGGGGGCACGAGGGCGGGGAGGCGCCCGACGCGCCGGCCGGAACGCTGCCGACTGCGGCGCCGAGGATCAGGGTGGCGCTGAGCGCCGCGAGGAAATTGCGCATGGTCATCCTCCAGGACGGCTGGTCCCCCACCACACGGGCCGGGCCAGCAGGCACTTTCCGGCCATCCGATGCTGCCGTGCTTCCGCTCGCACCGCTGCGCGGTTGCCCGCGCCACGGCGATTCGAGCTGTTCCGGCACGGCCGCATCAGCTCCGGTTAGATAGATATATATCGGTGTACGCGAAGTGGTCCGCTTCAGTCGGCCGGCAGTGGATTCCCACCAGCGGGTCCCGAGACGAGGCAGGAGCATCGGCAAGCGTCCGACCGGCAGCCGGTCGACCGGCGTAGACCGGGTCCGACCCGACCACGACGGCACCCGGGCCCGGAGCCGGTGGCTCCGGGCCGGGTCAGCGTCCTGAGGCGGCGGGTTGGTGCGTGTCGCCGGTCAGGGGCTGGTGCAGGAGAGGCCGCCGGGCGCGGCGTTGCTGCTGCCGTTGACCAGGAAGCCGAAGGTGGTCGAGGCGTTCGCGCCGAGGGACCCGTTGTAGTCGGCGTTACGCACGCTGACCGTCCCGCTGGTGCCGGTGTTGATGCCGTTCCAGACGTTGGCGATGGTCTGCCCGCTGGCCAGCGTCAGCCGTACGGTCCAGCCGCTGAGGGCGGTGGACCCGTTGTTGGCCACGGTGACCTCGCCCTGGAAGCCGCCGCCCCAGCTGTTGACCATGCGGTACGTCGCGGTACAGGCACCCGGCGGCGGCGTGGTCGGCGGAGCAGTCGTCGGTGGAGCGGTGGTCGGCGGAGTGGTCGTTGGCGGAGCGGTGGTCGGTGGAGCGGTGGTCGGCGGAGCGGTGGTCGGTGGAGCAGTCGTCGGCGGAGCGGTGGTCGGCGGGGTCGTGGTCGGCGGCGTGCCCGGCACGGTGGTGGAGGCGGCGTTGAGAGCATTGAGGACGGCGGTGTACGCCGCCTTGGGGCTGCTGTTGCGGTCGAACAGCAGCGGGTTCTCGCTGCCGCGCCAGGAGTCGCTGTCCCGGATGCCCCACGTCGTGATGCCGACGCAGCGGGGGACGTTCATGCAGGCCTGAGTCAGGCCCTGGTACTGGCTGGTCGAGGCGTTGGTGACGTCGGCCTCGGTCAACGCCACGTCGACCCCGAGGGCCGCGAAGCTGGACAGCGTCTGCTGGAAGTTGCCCGGCAGCGAACTGCCACCGGTGAAGTGGGTCTGGAGCCCGACGCAGTCGACCGGGACGCCCCGGGACTTGAAGTCCCTGATCATGTTGTAGACGCCCTGCGTCTTGGCGTACGTCCAGTTCTCGATGTTGTAGTCGTTGTAGCACAGCTTCACGCTCGGGTCCGCGGCGCGCGCGGTCCGGAACGCCACCTCGATCCAGTCGTTCCCGGTGGACTGCAGGTTCGACGACCGCCGGCTGCCGTTCTCGGCGAAGGCCTCGTTCACCACGTCCCAGTAGGCGAGCTTGCCCTTGTAGTGGGCCATCACGCCGTTGATGTGGCTGATCATCGCGGACCGCAGGGCGCTGCCGCTGAGGCTCCCCCAGAACCTCGGCTGCTGAGCGTGCCAGGCCAGGGTGTGACCGCGGACCCGCATGCCGTGCTGGGTGGCCCAGTTGTAGATCGCGTCACCGTTACGGAAGTCGAACTGACCCTGGTTGGGCTCGGTCGCGTCGGGCTTCATCTCGTTGACGGCCGTCATCATGTCGAACTCGCGGTCCGCGATGGCCAGGAAGCCCGAATCGTTGAGACGGTCCGCCCCCATGGCAGCGCCGAAGTACCGGCCGCTGCGCTCGGCGGCGGCCTGCAGTGTGGTCCCGGGCGGGCCGCTGAGATCGGCTTGGGCGAAGGTCGCCATGGCCATCGAGGACACGGTGACCGCCAGGGCGCAGGCCCCACCCAGAAGCAGCCTGGCGGCACCTCTGGTTCGGTGTTTCGGTCGAGCGGGTAGGTCGTTCATCTGCGTTTCTCCTCGGTGTGACCACCGGCCGCTGCCCGGATCGCCCGGTGGATGAAGTGCATTGACGTCGTACGCCCGTGCGGAGTGACCCTGCCCTGCCGCGATGCTATATCGAATCAATTCGATCTGCGCGTCCGGCGGCCGATAGTGTTGGGCCAGCGACGAGCGCGACACCGACGGTGACGTGACGAGATCGCCGCGGTAATGGCGATGCGGCGGAACCTGCTGGTGCCCCACACTCCCCCGTATGGCCACGTCACTGAGCAGTGTCGCCGAGCTGACCGGCGAGATGCGTTCGGGCGCCCGGGTCAAGTTCCTGTTCTTCTGGGGCCACCAGCCGCAACGCGACGGCGCCATCGGGGCTGGCTGCCTGAGTCAGTGGTGGCCGGCGCCGTTCACCATCGACGGGCTGCGCTTCCCCACGACCGAGCACTACATGATGTGGCGCAAGGCGACCCTGTTCGGTGACCAGGCGACGGCCGCCCAGATTCTGACGGTGAGGCACCCGCACGCGGCGAAGACCCTCGGCCGGCAGGTCGCCAGCTTCGACCAGCAGGTATGGGGAGCAGCACCGGTACGACGTCGTGGTGACCGGCAGCGCGGCGAAGTTCGGCCAGCATCCCGCGCTGCGCACCTACCTGCTGGGCACCCGCGAGCGGGTGCTCGTGGAGGCCAGTCCGCTCGACCGGGTCTGGGGCATCGGCCTGACCGCCGACCACCCGCACGCCGCCGACCCCGCACGGTGGCGAGGACTGAACCTGCTCGGCTTCGCACTCATGCAGACCCGCGCGACCCTGCGCGAGCAGGAACCAACCGATGGGTAAGCCTTCGGCGCCGCTCCGGACCTGACCGGCCGCGGGGCGCCAGCGCGGCCGAGCGTCGGCGCCGGCATCCGAGCCGTCGCGCACCGCGACGCCCGGTCGGCGCATCACCGCCGCCCCGCCCGCCCGGGGTCGAATCCGCACTGACGCTTGTCAATGTTGCCAGAGCGGACGCAGACGTGCTGGAATGGCTCATATCGCCGCAGCACGGGGGCAACCGTGCTGAGAACGGCCAGCACGGGAGCATCGCAGGGCCAGCAGCGCGTCGCCGTGACAGACGCGCGCAGGCCCATCGCCGGGCCATCGCCAGGACGGCGGGCACTCCGCCGGGTGGGCATTCCCCCGCCACACGTATCCCCCGGCACGCGGCCCCGATGGCCGACGCGCTCGACCGCTGACATGCCGGGGCATCCGAATCGGTCTGCCAACGCACCAGAAACCGGCAACGAGGTGAGAAGCGATCATGGATTCCCGAGAGAGTTTCGCGGAGCGGTACGGCCGTCGCCCGCTCTGGGCGGCGGTGATCCTGCTGGCGGTGTCGGTCGGCGCGGTCGTACTGCTCAACCGGGCCGACCCGGAGGCGGAGCCGGCGGATCTGCAAGCGCAGATCGTGGCCCGGATGCGGACCACGCTCGAACAGGCGGACCCGGGGCAGCACAACCACGCCGGACACAGCGCCCAGCAGGGGAACACGACGGAGAAGCCGCCAGTGATCTGCGGGGTTCGCGTCTACGGCTACGAGCCGGCAGAAGCCACCGCCCTCGCCGACGTCCAGAAGGTCTACGGCTTTCACCTCTGCGGAGTCGCCGAGCAGAAGCGTCCCTGGGACGTGGCGGTCAAGCTGGCCGGCCCTCTGATCATGGACCTGTCCACCGACCCTCCGGGCATCCAGGTCGTCGAGGCGACAGCCGACGTCAGGTTCGTTGATCGGCTGCGGGAGATGTTCCCGGCCAAGTACGCGACGTTGGCGCAGGAGGAGGCGCTGACCGCTACGGAGATGGCCGACCAGCGCCGCCGGTACGACGCCGCAGCCGGGCTCTGACCACGCCGGGCCGCCGAGCAGGGTCCGTGGACCCGTCACCGATCCGGCGATCCCGGACAGCTTGCTTCACATCCACCTATAGATAGATCAGCATTGATATTTAAGTTGATAGATGCAACAGTGGCTTTGGGAGCGTTCCCATGCTGATCTCTCGTACCGAGGAACGGAGGATGAACAGTGCGTTCACACAGGTCCGACCAATCCGGCGGACGACCCCGGTCAACCGTCCGGCGGTCCCTCCAGGCGCTCGTCCTGATGTTCGCCATGGTGGTCGGCACGCTGCCCTGGACCGGCGCAGCCCAGGCCCACGGCACCGTCATCAGTCCGGCGACTCGCGCGTACCAGTGCTGGAAGACCTGGGGCAACCAGCACACGAACCCGGCCATGCAGCAGCAGGACCCGATGTGCTGGCAAGCGTTCCAGGCGAACCCCGACACCATGTGGAACTGGATGAGTCAACTGCGGGACGGCCTCGCTGGCCAGTACCAGGCCCGCACGCCCGATGGGCAGCTGTGCAGCAACGCCCTCTCCAGGAACGACGCGGTGAACAAGCCCGGGGCATGGAAGACGACCACCGTCAGCCGCAACCTCACGGTCCAGATGTACGACCAGGCCAGCCACGGCGCTGACTACTTCCAGGTCTACGTCACCAAGCAGGGGTTCAACCCGGCCACCCAGCGGCTCGGGTGGGGCAACCTCGACCTGATCGCGACGACCGGGCGCTACGCGCCAGCGCAGAACATCTCGTTCAACGTCTCGCTCCCCGCACGCAGCGGGAACCAGATCCTGTTCGTGATCTGGAGGGCGTCACACCTGGACCAGACCTACATGTGGTGCAGCGACATCACCATCACCTGATCGGCAGGTCCGACGGCACGGCACCACTCCGGCCCAGGGCGCGTTGGCACCCTGGGCCGGATTGTCCTTCCGGTATCCGCCGACACCGCGCCCCCACCCACCTGCTCGAGGAGCTGAACATGCAGCGACGGCGTTATCGCCCGGCCACCATGCTGGCCGGGCTGCTCATCCTGACCCTGTCCGCGCTTCTGGTGCCACCGGCGCCGGTGGCCAGCACTGCGACAGCCGGCCCATCGCACACCCGTGCGGCGCCACTCGCTGAGCTGACCGTGGTATCCGAACGGCTGGCGTTCGGCCTGCAGCGTCCGATCGCGCTCACCGGACTGCCGGACGGTCGGATGCTGATTGCAGAGAAGAGCGGCACCGTCCGTGCGTACCACCCCGATACCGGCTTGGCGGCAGAGCCGGTGCTCGACCTGACCGCCCGGATCGACACGTCGGACAACGAGCGCGGCCTCCTCGGCATTACGCCTGCGCCGAACTTCGCGCGTACCGGGATCCTCTACGTGGCCTACACGAGCCTGCCGGCCGGCACGCTGACCCTGGCGCGGGTGCCCCTCGGCGCTCCCGACCGGCTGCAGGTGCTGCTCACCCAGGAGCACGCCGAGTACGGCAACCATAACGGCGGACAGGTGGCCTTCGGCCGCGACGGCTACCTGTACTGGTCACTCGGCGACGGCGGCAACGCGAACGACCCCTTCAAGAGCGGTCAGAACCTCGGCACCCTGCTCGGCAAGATTCTGCGGATCGACGTCAACCGCACCTGCGCGGGTAAGCCCTACTGCGTACCCTCGGACAACCCGTTCGTCCGCACGCCTGGCGCGCGGCCGGAGATCTGGGTCTACGGGCTGCGCAACCCGTGGAAGTTCTCCATCGACCCGGTCGACAACTCGCTGTGGATCGGCGACGTCGGCCAGGGCCTGGTCGAGGAGATCGACCACATCCGCCCGTCGCAGCGGGGAGCGAACCTCGGGTGGTCCTGCCGAGAGGGCACGCCGGTCTTCGACCAGACGCAGTGCCGGCCGGGCGTGCGGCTTACCGACCCGGTCTTCGAGTACGACCACTACATGACGGAGAACTGCTCGGTGATCGGCGGCGTGGTGTACCGAGGGTCCGCCACCCCGGAGGCATACGGGACCTACATCGCGAGCGACTACTGCTCGACCCTCGCGTTCGCCGTCCGCCCCAAGCCCACGGGTGGCTACGAGTCCGCCACGATCGGCAACTTCCCCACCCAGCCGACCGCGATCGGCCCCGATGTGCACGGCGAGCTGTACGTGCTCAGTGACCTCCCGGGATGGCTGAGCCGGGTACGGTTCGAGCGGGTCCCGCCAGCCTCTGCCACCGGGGTGACGAACCGCTGAACCTGGGAACAGTCCCTCCGCATTCGTGACGCCACTGTGGACGGCCGCTTACCGGGCGGCCGTCCACGCCGGGCTCGGCCCCCACCGCTTCGCCTACCGCCCCACCCGGGTCCGCCAGGGAGATCGTTGGCGCGCCCAACGCTCGTGCGCTGGGTTCTCACCGGAGTGCGTGGGCAGAGCCTCCGCGACCAGAGCAGACGTCCCCGAGAAGCGCGCTACCGGAGCGGCAGTCGCTCGCCAGGATGATCGCGGTACTGACCCGGGCGCCCACGGATGGGCGGCGATCGCGCAGCGCGTCGCGGACGAACAGTCGTGGCAGGCCGAGAACGGGGCGATCAGCAGTCCGGCGTCATGAGACTCCTGCGCAAACCGCCCTTAAGGGTCGCAACGGTCTGCGAGGATGTGAACGCCAGAATTGGCATGGCTCATCGGTGAGCGAATTCTTCACGGGGGAAACAGATGAAGGCTGTCGTGTACGAGGGACCCAGGACTGTCAGCGTCAAGGAGGTTCCGGACGCGAGAATCGAGAGACCGACTGATGCGCTGATCCGGATTACGACGACGAACATCTGCGGCTCGGACCTGCACATGTACGAAGGACGCACGGACATGGAGTCTGGACGCGTGCTCGGGCATGAGAACATGGGTGAGGTGATCGAGGTCGGCGAAGGGGTCGATCTGGTCAAGGTCGGCGACATGGTGTGCCTGCCGTTCAACGTGGCGTGCGGGTCCTGCGCCAACTGCAACCAGGGTCTGACCGCGTTCTGTCTGGTGGCCAACCCGGCGCCGGGCATGGCCGGCGCGGCCTACGGGTTCGCCGACATGGGTCCCTACAACGGCGGTCAGGCCGAGTTGTTGCGGGTGCCATGGGCGGACTTCAACTGTCTGGTCCTGCCGCCGGACGCCCGGGACATGAGCAGGCAGAAGGACTACGTCATGCTGTCGGACATCTTCCCGACCGGCTGGCACGCCACCGAGCTCGCCTGTGTACGGCCCGGCGACAGTGTGGCGGTCTACGGTGGCGGACCGGTCGGCCTGCTCGCCGCGTACTCCGCGATCATCAAGGGCGCCAACAAGGTGATGGTGGTCGACCGCCATCCGGACCGGCTGCGCCTGGCGGAGCAGATCGGCGCGATCCCGATCGACGATTCGAAGGGATCACCGGTCGACCAGATCCTGGAGCAGACCGGCGGGATGGGCGCGGACCGCGGCTGTGAGGCCGTCGGTTACCAGGCGCACGACCCGGGTGGCCAGGAGAAGGCGGGGCTGACGGTGAACAACCTCGTGCACTCCGTGCGGTTCGGCGGCACGATCGGCGTGGTCGGCGTGTACGTGCCTCAGGACCCGGGAGCGCCGGACCCGCTACAGAAGCAGGGCAAGGTGCCGTTCGACTTCGGCATGTTCTGGTTCAAGGGGCAGACCATGGCAACCGGGCAGTGCAACGTGAAGAACTACAATCGGCAGCTGCTGAACCTCATCGCTACCGGCAAGGCCCACCCGTCGTTCTTGGTGTCCCACGAACTCACGCTGGACGAGGCGCCCACGGGGTACCAGAACTTCGATGCCCGCACCGACGGCTGGACCAAGGTTCTGCTGCACCCGGACGGTCGACACTAGAAACCGGCAACCTGCAGGTGTTTTTCAGCGTGGCCAGGCTGCCTACGCCACCGCGGGGGCCGACAGCAGCCTGGCTCCGCCTGCCTACGCCAGAGCCGGCACTGGCCGATGGACGGCGGCGGGCCCGGCTGGCCGGTGAGGAGCACCGATGACCGACAGCGAACAGGACCGCCCGGAGATCGTCGTCGGACTGGTGGCGACCCCGCCGGACCACCCGGCCCGGGTGGCAGCTCGGCTCACCACCGAGCTGGCCGGCCGGCTCGCCGAGCGGGTGAACGCGGACGTGCGGTGGACCATCCGGGAAGGCTGGGGTGAGGTGGCGCCGCGCCGCGACGGTGGCGTTGAGGCGCTGCTCGAGGATCTGGCCCAACGGCGTGCCGACGACCGGTGGGACGTCGCGATCTGTCTGACCGACCTGCCGCTGAACGCCGAACGGGTGCCGCTGGTCGCGCAGACCTCGGCTCGCCGTGCAGTGGCGATGGTGTCCCTGCCCGCGCTGGGACTGCCTCAGCTGCGAGCGGCCCGCGCGGTCGTTCCGGATCTGGTGAGCCGACTGCTGACCGACGCTTCCGACGAGCGGGTGCCGCCGGCAGGCTGGGCACCAGCCGAAATGACACGTCGGATTCCCGCCGTCCACCGGGTGGTCGACGAGGCCGACGGGGATCTGGGCTACGTCGCCTCCGGGCTGATCGGCCGGGTGCGGCTGTTGACCGGAATGGTCCGCGCCAACCGCCCGGGGCGCGCCCTGCTGGGCCTGTCCAAGCTGCTCGTCGGCGCGTTCGGCACGGCGGCGTTCGCGCTCACCACGGACACCATCTGGCAGATGGGCGATGCGCTCGGAGGACTCCGGCTCACCGTGATCATGTTGCTCGGGCTGACCGCGTTGGTGACCTGGCTGATCGTCGCGCACGACCTGTGGGAGAAGCCAGACCGGGAGACGCCAGCTGAGCTGGCCCGGCTGTTCAACCTGGGTACGATCCTCACCCTCGCCCTGGCCACGGCCGTGTCCTACCTGGTGCTGTTTGCTGGCACGGTGCTCGTCGGGGCGCTGCTGATCGACACATCCGTGCTGGAACAGACCTTGCAGCGGCCGGTCAGTTTCACCGACTACCTGACGCTCGCCTGGATCACCAGCTCGCTGGCCACCGTCGGCGGCGCGATCGGCTCCGGGCTGGAGAACGAGGAAACGGTACGGGCCGCCGCATACGGCTACCATCCCCAACCCGGCGGCTCGCGGGACGAGACGGCTAGCCCATCGCGGGCGGGATGAGCGGGCACGCACGAGCGAACCGCTGGTGATCCGCGGCCGTGACGTCGCGCTGCGCAGTGGGAGCGGGGCCGGTGCGCGCCGGGCAGGCTTTTCGGGCGCTCGCCGACCGGTTGCCGCGACGAAGTCCGCCGACGCCGTCTGGACGGCCCGGACCGGGAGGGCGATCTTGATGCGGCGGCCGATCAGCGGGTTCAGGTGGTTCCCGGGGGGTAACCGGGCCCCAATGAGTCGTGCCCCGGGTCGCCGTGAGCCGGGCTGCCCGGGCGGGTGCGACCGGATACGGAGGGCTACCCGTGACTCGACTGGCAACCCGAGAGGCAGCCAAGGCCAGGCAGGACGAGGTGCAGCGGCGGGGGCGCGGGCTCGGCTGGATGAGCCTCGGCCTGGGCGTGGCACAACTGGCGGCACCGGACACGGTGCGCCGGATCAGCGGAGTGGACGACTCTTCGACGTCCCGGGCGATGGTGCCACTCGTCGGGGCGCGGGAGCTGATACACGCGGCCGGGCTCCTGACGAGCCGGCGCAAGAGCATGTGGGCGTGGACCCGGGTCGCGGGCGACGCGATGGACCTGGCCTCGCTCGGACTGGCCATCGCCCACCGGGGCGGGCGCCGCCGGCGGCGGCTCCTCGTTGTCACCGGCGCCATCGTCGGGATCACGGTGGTGGACCTGTTGACCGCCGTACAGGCCACCCGGGCGAAGGAGATCGGCTCAGCGCCGGCGGTACGAGGCATCCGCACAGGAGGACCCATGGAGCTGACAGCCACGACAACCATTCGCAAACCGCCGCCTAAGGTCTACGCGTTCTGGCGCGAACTGGACAATCTCCCGACGTTCATGGCTCATCTCGAGGAGATCCGCTCCACCGGTAGCCGTACGAGCCACTGGTCCGCCAGCGCCCCGTTCGGCACGAACGTCGAGTGGGACGCGGAGATCGTCGACGACTCGCCCGGCGAGAAGATCGCGTGGCGGTCGACCGGCAACGCCGACGTGCCGAACGCCGGTACGGTCCGCTTTGTGCCCGCCCCGGATGGTGTGAGCACCGAGGTGCACGTCGTCCTGTCGTACGACATCCCGGGCGGCGCGATCGGCAAGGCGGTCGCCAGGTACTTCGGCGAGGAGCCGCACCAGCAGCTCGACGACGACCTGCGTCGGCTCAAGCAGGTGCTGGAGACCGGCGAGGTGGTCCGGTCCGACGGCGCCCCGTGGGGCAAACGGGCCCGCAAGGAGTTCCCGCAGCGTCCGGCGCAGCCGCTGTCGGATGCCGAGTTCGCGAAGGAGGCCCCGGCATGAGGGCGAACACCTGGGCGGGCCGCAACAAGGTCAAGGTCCGTGACGTGCCGGACCCGAGGATCCTGAACGAGCGCGATGCCATCGTACGGATCACGTCCACCGCTATCTGTGGCTCGGACCTGCACCTGGTCGATGGGTATGTGCCCACGATGCAGAACGGCGACGTCATGGGTCACGAGTTCATGGGTGAGGTGATCGAGGTCGGCCGGGGCGTCGATCCAGGTCGGCTGCGCGTCGGGGACCGGGTCGTGGTGCCGTTCCCGATCGCCTGCGGCGCGTGCGGCGCCTGCGCCGCCGAGCTGTACTCCTGCTGCGAGAACTCCAACCCCAACGCCGGGATCGCGGAGAAGATGTTCGGTCACCCGGTCGCCGGGATCTTCGGCTATTCGCATCTGACCGGCGGCTTCGCGGGCGGTCAGGCGCAGTACGCGCGGGTGCCGTTCGCCGACGTCGGTCCGCTGAAGATCGAGTCCGACCTGACCGACGAGCAGGTGCTGTTCCTCTCGGACATCCTTCCCACCGGCTACATGGGTGCCGACATGTGCGACATCCAGTCCACCGACGTGGTGGCGGTGTGGGGCGCCGGCCCGGTCGGCCAGTTCGCGATGGACAGCGCCCGGGTGCTCGGCGCCGCAAAGGTCATCGCCATCGACAAGGAGCCGTACCGGCTGCAGATGGCCGAACGGGCGGGCTACACGCCGGTGAACTTCGAGGAGGTGGACGTGCGGTCCCGGCTGCTGGAACTGACCGGTGGGCGGGGACCGGACAAGTGCATTGACGCGGTTGGCCTGGAGGCCACGCACGGCAGCGCGGCCCTCTACGCCTATGACCGGGTCAAGCAGGCGGTCCGCTCGGAGACCGAGCGTCCGCACGCGCTGCGGCAGGCCATTCTGTCCTGCCGCAGCGGTGGCATCGTGTCGGTGATCGGAGTGTACGGCGGTCTGCTGGACAAGTTTCCCGCCGGCGCGTGGATGAACCGCGCGCTGACCCTGCGTACCGGCCAGTGCCACGTGCAGCGCTACATGAAGCCGCTGCTGCAGCGCATCGAGCGTGGGGAGATCGATCCGACCCGGGTCATCACCCACACCCTGTCGCTGGACGAGGCAGAACGCGGCTTCGAGATGTTCAAGAACAAGCAGGACAACTGCGAGAAGGTTGTCCTCAAACCCTGACGGATCACTTGCATCCGGCCGCCGCGCGCGCACGGCGGCCGGCCGGATGCGGCGTCCTCCCGGTGTGGAGCGCCGCGCCCGGCAGTTTGCGGCGGACGACACTGGGTAGGCGCGCTTGGTGAGCGGGTCAGACACGGACCTGGGCACCCGGTCGGACACCAGCCGTGCCGTGGCGTTCAGCGATGCCATCTTCGCCATCATCATCACACTGCTGGTCCTGGACCTCCGGGTACCGGACGTACCACCCGGCCACCTCCTGTCCGGCCTGCTCAACCAGTGGCCGTCGTATGGCGCGTATCTCGCGTCCTACTCGTACGTGGCCGTCGTCTGGCTCAATCACAAGGCGGCGTTCAACCGCATTCAGCAGACCGATCGCGGCCTGCACTGGGTGAACCTGTTCGTGCTGTTCAGCACGGCCCTGCTACCGTTTCCGACCGCCGTCGTGTCGCACGCGCTGCAGGAGCACAACAACGCGGACCAGCGCGTGGCCGTCGCCTTTTACGCGTTGATCGGCGCGTTGCTGTGCGCAAGCTGGCTGGCGTTCTACCACTACCTGGCCCGGAGCCCCGACTTGCTGAAGGAACAGGTCAGAGACGACTTCTTTCACGTCGAGCGATTCCGGGCCCTCGCCGGGGTCGTCCTGTACGTCCTCGCGGGAGTAGTCGGCTACCTGGTGGCGCCGTTGCTCGGCCTCGCCATATTTCTCCTTCTGCCCGTCTTCTACGCGATCACCAGCGCTGGCCTGTACCAGTTCGGGGTGATTCGCCGGATCACTCGCCGACCTGGCCGACGAAGAGGCTGAAGGCGGCGGGCCAGCCGCCGTTCTACCCGGCGGGCGCGAGCACCCGCCGGGTTCCGGGTTCGAGGGCATTCCCACAAGCCCACCCTCAGTCGGAGGTTGGTGACGCTACAAGATCTCGAGCGGTTGCGGGCCGGTCGGCGGCGGGAACGCGGTGTCGAGTGCCGCCACGTCCTCCTCAGTCAGCTGCAGGTCTCGCGCTTCCGCGTTCTCCAGGGTGTGTTCGGGGTTGGACGATCGGGGGATGGCCGCCACCATTTCCTGCCGCAGCACCCAGGCCAGCGCCACCTGGGCCGGGGTGGCCTCGTGCCGGGCGGCGATCTCCGCGATCTGGGAGTGGCCGAGCAGTCGACCCTGCTCGATCGGCGAGTAGGCCATCACCGGGATCCGGTGCTCGCGTAGCCACGGCAGCAGGTCATATTCCGGACCGCGGCGGGTGAGGTTGTACAGGATCTGATTGGTCGCGCAGTCTTGCCCGCCCGTCGTCTCGAGTAGCTCCGTCATGTCGGAAAGATCGAAGTTGCTCACGCCCCACTGCCCGATGTCACCGGCGTCGACGAGTTCCGCGAACGCCTCGATGGTCTCCGCGAGTGGATGCGAGCCGCGCCAGTGCAGCAGGTAGAGGTCGATGTGGTCGACGCCGAGTCGTTGCAGGCTGCGGCGGCAGGCCTGCACGGTTCCCCGTCGGCTGGCGTTGGACGGCAGCACCTTGTCGACCAGAAAGACGTCGTCGCGTCGTCCGGTGATCGCCTCGCCGACGAGTTCCTCGGAAGCGCCGTCACCGTACATCTCCGCAGTGTCGATCATGGTCAAGCCCAGGTCGAGCCCGGTGTGTAGGGCGGCGATCTCGTCCCGCCGCTTTGCGGGGCGCTCACCCAGGTACCAGGTTCCCTGGCCGAGCACGGGCATGGTTTGGCCGGACGGCAGCTCGATCATTTGTCGACCTTCCTGAGCCTGAATACGAGTAGGTTGCCTGCGTTACCCGCTGCGACAGGCAGCACACCCACGGGCGGCGTTCGCTGGCCCGTTTGTGGGTGCCCGCACCGGGAAGGCGACCCGGGAGTGAGCGATGCGCCGCCGACGGGGTGGCGCCGCGAAGGGGAGGCCGCAGAATGGCGCAGAGCCAGCAGCCACTGACCGGCAAGCGAGTTGCTTGCCTCGCCGCTGACGGGGTGGAGGACGTGGAATACACCCAGTCCCGGGCCGCCGCAGAGCAGGCCGGAGCCGAGGTCCACCTGATCTCGTTGCAATCCGGCGAGATCCAGTCGATGAACCAGGACATCAATCCGGCCAACCGATATCACGTGGACCGGACCGTGAACGAGGCCGATGCGGCCGACTATGACGCCCTGTTGCTGCCAGGCGGGACTGTCAACCCCGACCGGCTCCGGATGAACCCGCAGGCGATGGACTTCGTCCGAGCGTTCTTTCAGCAGAATAAGCCGGTGGCGGCGATCTGCCACGGCCCCTGGTCGCTGGTCGAGACCGGAATGGTCAACGGTCGGACCGTCACCTCGTTCCCCAGCCTGCGCACCGACATCCGCAACGCTGGCGGAAACTGGGTGGACCAACAGGTGCAGGTCGACAACGGCCTGGTCACCAGCCGCAACCCCAGCGACCTCCCAGCCTTCTGCTCGAAAATGGTCGAGGAGTTCGCCGAGGGCAAACACGTCCGCCAGATGTCGACAGCCTGACTCGATGGGGCTCAGGGCCGGGAGGATCAGCCCGGCCCCGAGCGCTGCCCGGCGGCTGACCCAGCGCAACGGCGGGGCCGAAAAAGACCCGCCGGTCACGGCTGGTACTGGTTGCGGGTGCGGGGCAACCACTGGGGGTGCTGGTCACGCAGATAGCGGATCAGTCCCTCGCGTAGGTCGCAGCTCAGGTCCCAGGCGCTGGCGCCGTCCGCAGCTGAGGCCTGCACCTGGATGATCACGGTCTGCGCGGTGGCGTCGACCATCTGGAGCACCCACTGGCTGCGATCCCACAGCGGTGCGGACTCGACCAGTCGGCGTACCTCCCGGCGCAGGTCGTTAAGGTCCGCGGTGTGGTCGACATGGATCTGGATCTTGCCGATCACCCGCGACTCGTTGCGGGTCCAGTTCTGAAACGGCCGCTCGGTGAAGTACGTGGTCGGCAGGATGAGTATCCGTTCGTCCCAGAGCCGGATCACCACGTTGGTCAGCTTCACCTCCTCGACCCGGCCCCATTCGCCTTCCACCACCAACACGTCGCCGACGTGCAGCCCGTCGGCGAAGGCGACCTGGATGCCGGCGAACGCGTTGGCGAGCGCGGTTCGGGCGGAGAGGCCGATCACCGCGCCGACCACCCCGGCCGAGGTCAGAATGGAGACGCCGAAGAGGCGTACCGGCCGGAAGGTGATCAGGATCAGGCCGATCGCAACGATCGTGACGACGACCACCGTGAGCCGCCGCACCGGACGGATCTGGGTCCGGGCCCGCCGGGCCCGCCGGCTCCTGGTCACATCATTCGGCAGTCGACTGAACACGACCGCCTCGGCCACCTGCAACACCCTGACCACCAGCCACGCACCGACGGCGATCAGGGTCAGCAGGATGGCGTGCCGCAGATAACGCTGCCACCCGGTCAGTCCGGGCGGCAGCGCGTAGTACACCACCCAGACCAGCAGGACCGCGGCCGCCGGGCGGCGGCAGGCGAGCCGCAGCGGCTCCAGCAGCCACTTGTAGCGGCCACGGGCAACCCGGCGAGCCAGCACGCCGGAGACCAGGTCCACGACCACGGCCGCCGCCAGCGCGGCCAACACGATCAACGCGGTACGCATCAGTTGCCGTTCACCGTGATCCTGATGCCACCTTTCCCTGGCTCGCTGCCCAGTCCACGGGCCCAGGGTGCCATCCGGTCCGGTGGCGGGCGGCGAACATCGACAAACAACCGCTGAACGGGCCTGCGTCAGCCGCCCGACGGTGGCTTCCGGGTTGCCGGCCTGGCAGCGCCGATCCGCCACCGCCTACGGGCGGGTGACCGTGGAGCGGGGCGTCGGCCATGCGCGGCATTCGGCGGCCCGCCGCGAACGCAACTGGAACTGGCTGCGATGGAGGTGACCACGTTCGGGCACACGGGTCAGTCGAGGCGGAAGCTTGCGAGGGCCAGTCGTTGCAGAGGCTCCGTCGCGGTCCACTGGCTGTCCTGGGTCATCCAGGACAGGCTGTGGGCACGGGTCCTGCTGTCATTGACCAGCAGCCGCCGGACGTGCAGCCGCACACCGCCGGCCTGGTCGCAGGTGTACTCCCACTCCGCGGCGCCACCCGCGCGGATGACCGGCCCGATGCTGATCTTCTGGTAGCCGGAAAGCGCCCCGGTCTTCACCGCCTCGCGCTCTGCGGCGGCCCACTGCTTCGAGGGTGTGGGGGAAGCTTCGGCGGTGAGGTCGACAGCGATGGCTCGCACCTCGGCGGGGTCGCGGAAGCAGACAGTTTCGCCCTCGGTGTGCCGGGTCCATCCGTGCGGAACTGCCACCAGGAAGCGGGCCGGGTCCTGGTGCCAAGCCCATCCGTCGGGCAGCGCGTACGGGAGCGGTGCGGTGGGTTCCTGCAGAGGCTCGGCCTCGCTGGAGGCGTCATCGTCCAGGCAGAGGTGGGCGGGCACTTCCGCACTGGTCGACTCCATCGCGCCGGCCGCCGCACCGCCCGGGTCGACGGCCGGCACGCCGTCCTGGCCACGCAGGCCGCCGAGAACGGCACCGGCTGCCGTGACAATGATGGCCACGACCGTCAACAGTCCCAACACTGCGCCAGCGAACGCCCAGCCGGTCGTCCGGTCGCGGGTGTTCGACGCCCTCGCCGTGATGACCGTGGTGTCGATCGCGTCCTCGGCGATCGGCACCGGCGGCGTGGTGGTCCGCGACCGCCGCGGCGGTCGGGTGGACATCCGCCACCGGCGGCGCGCCCGGGGCACCGGCACGGGCTCGATCGGTACGGTCGCCTCGGCCACCTGCTCCAGCAGGGCGCGGGCCTCGTACGCGGACAGACGCTGACGGGGATTGCGCAGCAGGAGTCCAGTGACCGCCGGTTCGAGTGGCAGGACGCTCATCCGGTCGGGCGCCTCGGTGGCCAGAGCGGCGAGTGTGGCCAGGGTCGAGGGCCGGGTCCACGGTGGGCGGCCCTCCGCGGCCAGGTAGAGCGTCGCGCCGAGAGCCCACAGGTCCGAGGCGGGGGTGGCCCTGCCATCGCGAGCGCGCTCCGGCGCGACGTACTGGTTCCTCGACAGGTTCGCCGCACTGACGGTCGCCGGGCTGTGGCTGTCGAAGATCGACAGGCCGAACCCGCCGAGCATGACGCGCCCGTCGTCGCCGAGCAGCACGTTCTGCGGACAGAGCTCCCGATGCACCACACCCATCTCGTGTGCGGCGTTCAGTGCGGCGAGCAGGTGCAGCCCGACCCGCGCCACCTCGACCGGCGTCAGCGGGCCGTCGGCGGCAACCACCTCGGGCAGGGACCGGGAGGGCACGTACTCCATGACAAGCCACAGGTGCCCGTCGGCGCTCAGCACGTCCCACATCCCCATCACGCTCGGGTGGTCCAGCCCGGCCAGTCCACGAACCTCGGCCAGCGTCCGCTCGTGCAACCGGGACCGTTCGGCGTCGCTCGCCCATCCCGGCACGGCGATCTGCTTGAGCGCGACGTCCCGGTCGAGCACCTCGTCGCGGGCCAGCCAGACCCGTCCCGGAGTGGCAGGGTCCTCGATCGGCAGGAGCCTGCGGTACCGGCCGGCGAGCAGCTCGTCATCCATGCTGGTGATTCGGAGCGGTCCACCGCTCGGATGGGTGGATGAGCGGGAAGCACATCGGCCGTCGGTGCGGACCGGCTGGACCGGCTGACGGTGTGACCGCAGCCGGCCCGTGCTCAGCTCAGCTCAGCTCGACCGTACCCACGATTCGCGTGGGGGCGACGGAGCCGCCCGCGGGCTCGTTGGAAACGCCGAAGGTTGCCGCCTCGGCGACCGGGCCGATGACCGTGGTCGACGCCCTGGCACCCTCGGCTAGTCGCCCCACCTTGCGGGGTTCGCTGCCGCGGATGAGCCAGAGCTCGTAGATCCGCCCGGGGCCGGGTTCCGGCAGGTCGCGCAGCAGCACCACCCCTCGGTCTCGGTCGCGGGAGACCACCACGGTCGCGGAGCCGCCGGGCTGCAGCGACCGCTCGAACACCCGGGCGTCCGGGGCGTCCAGGACGGCGGCGATCTGCCGAGCCTGGTCGCTGCTGGCCTGCTCGTCGCTGATCCGATCATTGCTCACGGTCCAGGTGACCGCGCTCGCGCCGCCGGCCACGAGGACGGCCGCGGCGGCAGCCACGGTGATCCGTCGCCACCTGCTTGCCTGCCGTCTGGCGCTGTCTCCTGCGGCAGCCGAGCGCAACTGCGGGGTGCGCGCCGCCTGGGTGAGGGTGCGCTCCCGTAACCCCGGGGGTGTGGCCTCGACGACGGTGTCGTCGGCGAGCCGTGCGACCGTCTCCCGTAATTCGGTCACCTCCAGGCGGCACGACTCGCAGTCCGCCAGGTGCCGCTCGAACGCCGCCCTCTCGAGGTCGTCGACCGCGTTCAGGGCGTACGCGCCGGCGAGGGTGTGGATGTCGGCGCTCATGCCCGTCCCTCCATTTCGATTCCCAGGCAGTCGCGCATCCGGATCAGTCCGTCGCGCATCCGCGTCTTCACCGTCGGCAGCGGTGTCTTCAGCTTTTCGGCGACCTCCCGGTAGGTGTGGCCGCCGTAGTAGGCCAGGGCCACCGCCTCCCGTTGGACCGGCGTCAGCCGGCCCAGGCACCGGCGGACCTGTTCCCGCTCCAACCGGGCGGTGACGTCCTCGACAACCTCGTCATAGGGGACATGCGTCTCGGTCGCGGCGACCTGCAGGGTGCGGTTGGTGTGGGACTGCTCGGAACGCACTCGATCCACCGCCCGGCGGTGCGCCATGGTCAGAATCCAGGCCGAGGCTGAGCCACGACCGGCCTCGAAGCGGCCAGCGGTGCGCCACACCTCGACCATCACCTCCTGCGTCACCTCCTCGGCCTGCGCCGGGTCGCGCACGACGCGGCGGGTCAGCCCGAGGACGCGGCCCGCCATCGTGTCGTACAGCGCCGCGAACGCCGCCTCGTCGCCCCGTGCCACCCGAGTCAGCAGCTCGTCGGCGCTCGGTGGCGTCGGGGTGTCCGGCGGCACCGAACGTAGCCGCCGCGCCTGTTCCGGGTCACCGCTCATTCTCGGCATGTCCTCTCCTGTGCTGGCGGCCGTTCCGTGTGCCGCCGCGTACTCGGGTGCTAGGCGACATGAGCGTGAGCGAGGCGCGCGTAGACGATGACATTGTCGCGATAGTGCTGAGTGGCGTCGTCGAACTCGCCGCCGCAGGTGATCAGGCGTAGCGCCGAATGGTCGGTAGCCCCGTACACCTCATCGGTGGGAAAGGCGTCCTTGGGATACTGCTCGACCTTGCTGACGGTGAACATCGCGGTGCTGCCGTCCTGACGGTTGACCGTTATCCCGGCGCCGACGGACAGCTTGCCCAGATCGAAGAACGTTCCACGACGGCCCTTCCAGTTGACGTGCCCGGCCAGCACGGCCGGACCGAGGGCCCCTGGCGTCGGTGCCTTGGTGAACCAGCCCACGTCGGTGGCGCTGTCCGGGACCTCCATCGCCCCGTCCGCCCGCAGGCCGAGGGCGACAATCGCGGCGGTGGCCTTCAGCGACGGGATCGACACCCGCGTTGGGGGCGAACTGGCCATCAGTGGTCCCGAGGTCAATTCACCCGGCTTGGTCGCCCGAGCGGGCGACGCCGTCGCGGCTGGGGCGGCAGCGGAGGCGTCGGGCCGAGGTGGCTCCCCAGCCCGGTAGGCCACCGCGAAGCCGATCGACACGGCCGCCGTCACGGTGAGGATGCCGGCCACCGCCAGGAGCGCGAAGCGCCCCCGGCGGCGTCCGGCCGGCACTGGTGCGTCGCCGGTGTCCATCACGAACGATTCCGGCTCAGCGCTCGCCGGCGAGCCGGCGTCGCGCGACGACCGCACCCGCGGCGCCGAGCAGCGCGAGGCCACCCACGGTGTACATCATCATCGGCGATCCACCGGAGGTGCTGCCATCGCCGGTGGCGACACCCCCGGCGGGTACGGACCCGGCGGCGGCGCCGCTGACCATGCCGCACGTCGCGGGGTCGGTGGCCTCGGCGGGGATGCCGTTGACGCCGATGGACTTGGCGAACGTCGACTCCCCGAGAGCTTCCATGTCGTACTTACCGTTCTTGTTGGCGTCGATGCCGTGTTGCACGAGGTGCAGGTCCTTGAGGTGCTCGATGGTGCCCTTGGGCAGGTCGGCAGCGGGGATGGTGCGCTCGTAGCTGAGGTTGCCCTGCGCGTCGGCCTTCGGCATCCGGTCCACCGCCAACCCGCTGGCCTTGGTCGTGTCCCCGGTGGTGGTCAGCGAGATGAAGATGTCCCCGTACATCTTCAGGCCCTCCTCCGTGCTGACGAAGCCGTTGCCGTTGGTGTCGGCGGACTTGTCCGGGCAGTGGAAGTCCATACCGTTGGCCGCGCCGTGCACGTGCTGGGCGTGCGGCGAGTTCGGCGTCATGCCCTTCGACCGGATCATGACCTTCAGGTCGCCGCCACTCGTCGCGGTCAACGTCGCGGTACCGGTGGCACCGGTCTCGTTGAGGTCCTGCAGCTGGACCTGCACGCTCTCGTCGGCCTGCGCGACGCCCGGGAACGCGAGGACCAGCACGGCCGCTGGTAGGGCGAGCAGGGCTCGGGACAGTCTCACAACAGATCTCCGTCTCCGCCTGGGTACGGCGTTGATACTCACGTGCGGTCAGGAGGGATTCGTGGCGTGGTGGTCGCCGGATTGGTGCCGGACGGGGTTCTTTTCGGCCCGGGAGGTCAGGTGATGGTGACGGTGGTGCTGTGCCAGCCGGTCGCGCCGTCAGGGAAGGGCGCGGCCCGCTGGTCGGTCTGGGTCGCACCGGTGGCATCGGTGGCCCGTACCCGCAGCGTGTGGCTGCCAGGGGTGGCGTCCCAGCGGTAGGTCCACTGCCGCCACAGGTCCGGCGATGGGCCGTCGGCGAGGCGGGCCTGCCGCCACGGCCCGTCGTCGATCTGCACCTCGACGGCGGTGATTCCGCGCCGTTGCGCCCAGGCGACACCGGCGATCATGACGGGTCCGACGCGACGTTGGGCGAAGGGTTTCGGAGTGTCGATGCGAGATGCGGTCTTGACGGGTGCGTCGGCTGCCCACCCGCGTTGGACCCAGTAGGGGTCGAACGCGTCGAAGGTGGTGACCTTCATCGAGGTGAGCCATTTGCAGGCGCCGACGTAACCGTAGAGGCCGGGCACGAGCATGCGGACGGGGAAGCCGTGTTCCAGGGGCAGGGGTTCGCCGTTCATGGCCACGGCCAGGAGCGCGTCGCGCCCATCGAGGATCGCCTCGATCGGGGTGCCGATGGTCATGCCCTCCACCGAGCGGCTGACGAGCTGGTTCTGCCCGGGGCGTACGCCCGCTTCGCGTAGCAGCGGTGCGAGGGGAACGCCGGTCCAGCGGGCTGTGCCGATGTAGGGACCACCGACCTCGTTCGAGACACAGTTGAGCGTGATGTCACGCTCCACGAGGCCACGGGCGAGAAGATCCTCGAATCTCCAGGTACGAGGGCGATCGACCGCTCCGTCGAGAGTCAACCGCCAGGTTTCAAGGTCGACCTGCGGGACGGTGAGAGCGGTGTCGACCCGGTAAAAGTCCCGGTTGGGGGTGACGAACGCCGAGGCCCCGTCCACGCCAACGGAGACACCGCCGGGTAGCGGCGGCGCCGGTCGCACTGGCGGCGGAATCCGAACGCCGGCGCGGGAACGGGCACCCACCGCGCTGCCGCGACCGACAGCCTGGCCGATCGCGGCCGCGACGCCGGCGGTCAGCGCTGCCCCCGTCGCCGTGGCCAGGAATTGACGGCGGTTGAGCAGCCGCGGCCGGCTCGACGCGGTGACCCTGACCGTCCGAGCGGCGCGCACCAACACCAGCATCGCCGCCATCCCGATGCCGACGCCCGCCAGGACCGGCAGGACGTCCGACGACGTCGCCCCCGGGCGGGACAGGATGGCGGCGACACCGACAGCAGCGAACACGGCGAGGCCAGCCAGACCGTAGCGGCGTCGTCGTAGCGCCGCCGCGCCGAGCAGAACCGCGGTCAGGGCGAGCAGGGCGTAGACGCCGACAAGGAGAGCGATCTTGTCGTTGGCGCCGAAGGTGCGGATGGCGAATGCCTTGACGCTCTGCGGTGCCAGGTCGATAGCGACGCCACCGACTGCCAGCACCGGGTCGGCGGCCGGATCGACCAGCGCCGCGAGGAGATGAGCCACGGCGAGGGCCACCCCGGCGGTCAACACGCCGACGACGAGGCCGCGAACGGCGGTCATGCTGAGGGACGGCCCCGGCCGGCGGTTCGCCGGCCGGGGCTCGATGTCGGTCGACGCCATCAGCTCTTGGGCATCAGAACGGTGTCAACGATGTACACGGTGGCGTTGGCCGTCGAGACATTCCCGCAGACCACCATCGAGGTGCCATTGACGGTGAACGACGAGCCGCTGCCGGTCACCACGAGCTCGCCGCCCTGCAACGTCTTGTGGGTGCCAGCCAGAGTGTCCGGCGACAACTGGGTCGGCACCACGTGGTAGGTCAGGACCTTCTTCAGCATGGCGTCGTCGGCCAGGACCTTGTCCAGATCCGCCTTCGGGATCTTGGCGAACGCGTCATTGGTCGGCGCGAACACCGTGACGCCCGGCGCGCCGTTGAGCGAGTCCACCAGGTTGGCCTTCTTGACCGCCGTCACCAGCGTCGAGAGCAGCGGATTGCCGGATGCGGCGGTGGCCACGGGCACCTTCGCCATCGCCTCGAAACTACCCGGGTTGGACGGATCGGCCGGCACGGCCGAGCACCCCGAGCCGAACTGACCCGACATCATCATCGAAGGCGAGGCCGAAGCCATCGGCGCGCTGGCCGACATGCTCGGCGCGCCGCTGGCGCTGTCCCCGCTGTCGGTACCGCCGCAGGCGGACAGGGCCAGCACCGCGATTACGCCAACCGTGGCAAACAGGCGCCGCTTCATACGAACTCCTCAGATGCTTGTACGTCATTGCTGCTGTCATGAGGCATTCGAGGCCGCCCTAGAGACGGATGGGCGCAAGGTGGAGAAATTTGGCGCGCTCGACGGCCATGCCGGCGCGTGATGCCGGCGGGGCGTCGGCGATGCTGTGAGCGTGGAGTACGTGTCCAGAGTGCCGCGACCGCCGCTCGACGGGCTGATCGACGACCTTTACTACCTGGAGGGTACGCCGCCGTACGCCCGGCTGACGCTGCCGCCGATGCCGGCGGCGTTGCTCATCGTCAATTTCGGACCGCCGTTCCGCATCCGCGCCGGCACCGACATCGAGACGGCCGAGTACGCCGACGGCTGCGTGGTCACCACGCCTACCCGCGCGTTCGAGTTCGGCTATCCACTCCGGACCCGGTCCGTCGGCGTGCACGTCAAGCCGTGGGGGCTGGCGCCGTTCCTGCCGATGCCCGCGGCCGAGCTGTGTGACCGGCCGGTGACGCTGGAGCAGGTCTGGGGCCGGCCCGCCGTCGCCGAGCTGCGAGACCGGCTGGCCACGGCGGACGGACCCCACGAGATGCTGACGCTGCTCGAGGAGGAGCTGATGCGACGGCTGTGCGAGACCGCCGGCCTGGGGCTGGTCCGCCACACGAGCAGCGTCATCGCGGCGACCAGCGGGGCGGTGGCGATCGGCGACCTGAGTGTCGCAGCCGGTGTCAGCAGCACCCATCTGGCGCAGCGGTTCAAGGAGCTCATCGGCGTCACGCCGAAGCGGCTGGCCCGCACCCACCGCTTCACCGCCACCGTGTTCGCGATCAACCCCGCCGGACCGATCGACTGGGGCGAGCTCGCCGGTGCTGCGGGCTACTTCGACCAGGCCCACTTCGGCCACGAGTTCCGGGCGTTCACCGGGCTCACTCCGACCCGGTACCTCGAAGTCCGGCGGCGGTTCCTGCGCGAACATCCCGGCCACGCGATGGACGGCTGGCCACTGCCGGCCGATTGATTTCCTACAAGAGCGACAGCTCACGGCGCGCTAACTTGAGGGCACCCCGAAGTAGAGGAGAGCCCCGTGGGCACAGTGGTCATGTACAGCTCGGTGTCCGTGGATGGCTTCATCGCGGACGAGAATGACCAGCCCGGGCCGCTGTTCGACTGGTTGACCAGCGGTGACGTCCCGTTGGACGAGGGCGGCGGGCTCAAGGTGTCGCAGACGTCCTACGACTACACCTGGCCGTACTGGGACCAGATCGGGGTGACAGTCGTCGGCCGCCACGTCTTCGACATGACGGACGGCTGGGACGGGAAGCCTCCGGGCGGGATCGACCACGTGGTCGTCGTGACGCACCGGCCGGCGCCCGAGGGCTGGGATCCCGAGGCGCCGTTCCACTTCGTCGACGGCGTCGAGGCAGCCATGGCCAAGGCACAGGAGCTTGCGGGTGACCGAGTGGTCGAGGTCGCCGCTGGCGACGTCGGTGGCCAGGTGCTTGCCGCGGGCCTGATCGACGAGGTGCGCACGGACGTCGTACCCGTCGTGTTCGGGTCCGGCAAGCGCTACTTCGGGTCGGTCCACGCGCAGCACCTGTTGGAGGATCCTGACGTGGTGATTCAGGGCAACCGGGTGCTTCACCTGCGCTATCGGGTGCGCCGCTGACCGATCTGAGCGGGTACGCGAAGAAGCCTGCCGGAGTTCCCGCCGCTGGATCCCCAAGCAGACGACGCCGGTCGTGGTACGCACCCTGCTGATCACCAGTGGCGGAAATGAACGAACCGCCTCCTGGTGCCTGGACGGCCTTACGCGCCGGACGGGATGTCTGCACATCAGCGACATGATTTTCTGGCCCGCCGGCCGCTCCCGGACAGCCGAGGACATCGTCGACCACGCTTGGTCCTGCACGCCGATCAGCCTGTAACAACCCCTACGACGAGCGGGCGGAGGTCCGGGCGGTGCTCCAGCGGGATCGAAGGAGCTGGATTCCGATCGGCAGGACGGAGACTACGACGATGCCGATCAGGATGATCTCGATGTTGGCCTTGACGAACGCGACCTGGCCGAGGAAGTAGCCCAGGACGGTTACGCCGACGCCCCAGAGGGCCCCGCCGATGATGTTGTAGGCCAGGAACGTCCGGTAGCGCATGTGGCTGACTCCGGCGATAATTGGGGTGAACGTCCGCACAATCGGCACGAACCGGGCCAGCACCACGGACCGGGCTCCATGGCGGTCGAAGAAGTCGTTGGCCCGGTGCACGTTCTCCTGCTTGAACAGGCGGGAGTTGGGTCGGCGGAACAGGCTCGGGCCGACTCGCCTGCCGAACAGGTACCCCACCTGATCCCCGGCGATCGCGGCCACGGCCACCAGCAGGCAGAGCAGCCAGAGCGGTTGGTGCAGGTAGTGGCCGTCGGCGACGAGAAGCCCGGCGGTGAACAGCAGCGAGTCACCCGGCAGGAAGAACCCGATCAGCAGCCCTGACTCGGCGAACACGATCGCGAGGATGCCGATCAGCCCGAAGGTGGAGATCAACCACTCCGGGTCGAGGAAGCTGGGCCCCGCAGCCGCCGAAGCGAGGGACGTTGACACGATAGAACCTCCGAGGGGTGTAGTGCGTAATCGGGCGGTGCGGGCGGGCAAGAGTGATCAGTGATTGCTGGTCGCAGCCCGTGGACGGTGTTGGTGGGCGCGCCAACCGAGGACGCGTGCGGCAAGCGCGATGATCAGAACCGCTCCCCCGCCGATGACCGCGCCGGCGAGGATGTCGGCTGGGTAATGCACGCCCGCCCAGACTCGGGCGAAGCCGATGACAGCGGCCAGCACCGAGAGCAGTAACCCCCAGCGCCAGGACAGGAACACCCCGACGGCGAAGGCCACCGCGAAAGCCGCCGTGGCGTGGTCGCTGGGCAGCGACCCTCCTGGGTCGTGTGGGATCAGCTGATGCACGGGATGCGTCTGAAACGGGCGGGCCTCGTTGCTGGCACGTGCGACCACCTGACCGGCGGCGAACGCCAAGGCCAGCGACGCCCCGACGCGGACGAGTAGCGGCCAACCACGCGATCTCAGGCCGAGCAGCAGCGCGAACGCCGCCACGGCGCCGAGGGGGTAGATCAGCCAGACAGCGCACCACTCCAGCACGTCGTCGAGCGGATCACGATGTCCGGCAGCTGCGTTGATGAGGTGAAACAGGTGATAGTTCATCGGGCGTCCGATCCCGTCGCCGACCCGGCTCCCGTCGACCGGCTGGGCCCAGCCAATCTGTTCGCGACTGAGAGGACCCTGAAAGGCGAGGACACCGGCAGTCGCACACGCCCTGGGGGTCAGTCGCCCGGTTCGTTGTCGCCGGTCAGCGGCAGACGGATCTGGATCGTCATTCCGGGGCCAGGCAGCACCCGCACGGTCCCGCCGTGCGCCGCAACGATCTCCCGGGTGATCGGCAGGCCCAGACCACTTCCGCCGTCGGCGCGGGCCCTGCTCTCGTCGAGCCGGACGAACCGTTCGAAGATCCGTTCCCGCTGGGCGACCGGCACGCCCGGCCCATCGTCGGTGACCTCCAGGCATCCCCACCCGTCCTCGGCCCCGACCCGTAGGAGCACCTCGTGGCGTGCGTGGTGAGCGGCGTTGTCAGCGAGGTTGCGCAGCGCCCGCCCGAGGTCGTGGGCGTCGCCGGTCACCCGCACCGCGGTGAGCTGGGTTCGGACGGTCAGGTCCGGTCGGCGGGCGGAGAGGTGCTCCCGCTCGGTGTAGGCCAGGTCGTCGAGGTCGACGTCCTCACGGCGCAGGGTGAGCCCGTGTTCGTCGATACGGGCGAGGAGCAGCAGGTCGGCGACCAGCCTGCCCAGTCGCTGCGACTCTCGGCGCATCAGTCGGACCAGGTCGTCGTTCGCGCCAGGCAGGGGCGTCATCGTAAGGCGGTCGAGGCCGGCCTGCAGGGTTGCCAGCGGGCTGCGCAGTTCGTGGCTGGCGTCGGCGATGAACCGCCGTTGACTGGTCGCCGCCGTCTGCAGTCGGTCGAGCATGCTGTTCATCGTCTGCGCGAGTGCCGCCACCTCGTCGTGCGCTTGGGGCACCGGCACCCGGGCGTGCAGATCTCGGGCGGTGATGCCCGCTACCCGACGGCGAATCGCCTCCACCGGACGCAGCGACCGGCCAACGAACAGGAACACGGCCGCGCCGATCAGCAGCAGCATCGCCGGCAACCCGATGACCAGGATCGCGGCGATCACCTCGGTGCTCTCGTGGACTGGTCGCAACGACTGGGCCACCAGCACCGTCCGGGTGCCCGAGCTGGTGCCGACACCAATCGCGACCACCCGATAGGCGTCATCGTCCGCGAAGGGCAGCGTCCGCTGTTCCCGCAGCGTCTGGCCGGCAGCGGGACGCAGCCGGGACAGTGGCACGGCACCGTCGAGCGTCGGCGACGCCGCCTGCACCACACCCGACGGCGCCAGTACCTGCACCAGGCTCTGCTCCCCCGGACGGGGCTTCAGCGTCTGGGCGATGGCACCGGAGTCACCGCCAGCTACCGCCGTGGCCACCTCGGCGGCGCGTTGCCGGGCAGCCGCGTCCACGTTGCGGACCAGGTTGGCCCGGGCCAGGTAGACGAAGACGGCCGCGCCAATCCCGAAGACCACCGCCACCACCATGGTGGCGGCCAGCGCCGAACTCAGCCGCACGCCCAGGCGGCGGCGTGCCCACCGGGCCGGGGCCCGCAACGAGGTGAGCATCGTGGCCATATCCGCAGCCTAGGGTCCACGGGGCTGAGAAGGCGCTGAGAGACCGCCAGGGTGGTGCGACTGCGCCACGTGGGGCACTGTCATCCGCCGTCGGCGGCCAGCCGGTAGCCCATGCCCCGTTCCGTCTGGATGGCCCGCCTGCCAAACGGATGGTCGATCTTGCGGCGCAGGTAGCCGACATACACCTCGACGATGTTGGGGTCGCCGTCGAAGTGGGCGTCCCAGACGTTGTCGATGATCTGCCGCTTGGACACCACGTCGCCACGATGACGCATGAGGAACTCCAGCAGCGCGAACTCCCGGGCGGTCACCCGGATCGGTTGCCCAGCGCGGGTGACCTGCCGCCGGGCCGGGTCCACTGCCAGGTCACCGGCGGTCAGGATCACCGGTCGGGCCGGGGCGCCCCGGCGGATCAGTGCCCGCAGGCGGGCCACCAGCACCACGAACGAGAACGGCTTGATCAAATAGTCGTCGGCGCCGAGGTCGAACGCGTCGGCCTGGTCGTACTCGCCGTCCTTGGCGGTCAACATCAGCACCGGCGTCCACACGTCCCGCGAGCGCAACTGGCGGCACACCTCGTAGCCGTTGAGGCCGGGCAGCATGATGTCGAGCACCACCGCGTCGTACGGGTTCTCGGTGGCTGCCCACAGCCCGTCAATCCCGTTGTGCTGCACATCGACGGTGAATCCCTCGTCGGTCAGGCCGGCGCGGATCACCTCCGCCAGGGCGGTCTCGTCCTCGACGACCAGCACGCGCACGCCGCTCGTTCCTTCCCGCCCGTAGACCCGGCGGACCCGGCCGGGTCCGCGTCACCTCCGATCATCGCGCGCGAAGGGGCGGAGGCGGCCGAGTCAGGATATAGGCGACCCAAAAGGCCAAGATCGGGCTCAACCAGGACCGTGGGGACGCCGCCGCGGCCACGGGCCCAGTACACCCACGGCACATATGCCCACACGTCAGCGACGGCTCGGCCGGGGTTTCGGCGTGGCGGGTTGGAGACGGCTGCGGGCCACCAGTTCGACGGTGAGGACGACGGCGACGGCCTCTACGGCGAGGAGCCCGACGAGGACGACCAACTGCGTCACTCCGGCGGCGAGCGGGCTCGCTCCGCCGAGCAGCACACCGACGAAGGCGCCGGGCAGGGTCACCAGGCCAACCGTCCGGGTCTGGTCAAGCGCCGGGACCAACGCCTGTCCCGCCGCCGGACGGCACACCAGCAGCACCGCGTCGCGGGGCAGCAAGCCCAGGGCCAGGCCGGCCTCCACCTCACCGCGCCTGCTGGTCAGCTCGTCGAGCGCGCGCCGCCCGGCCAGCGACGTCGCGGTCATCGCCCCGCCGATCAGGATCCCCGCGACCGGGATGATCGCGATGCCGCGCATCGGCACCAGGCCCGCCAACAGCAGCCCCGCCACCACAGCCATGCTTCCCACCACGATCGGCGCGCCGGCCCACCACCCCCGACCGCCGCCCGTGACACGCCGACCGGACGTGCCCGCCGCCACCGCGCACATCAGGACAACAAACGCAGCTGTGGCCCACAGCGACACCGCGATGCCCACGATCAGCAGCGACACGGCACCCAGTTGGATCGCGGCACGGACGGCGGCGACCATCACCTGCCGACCGTGACCCAGCTTTCCGAAGGTCACGACGACCGCCGCTACAAGGGTCAGGACAACCAGCGCGACACCGAGCTTCGGGCCAACCACGAGCATGGTCGAGGACATGCCGACAGTCTCCCGCCACGCCCGGCCCTCGCGGTCGCGGCCGACATGCCGCGCTGTCGATATTCGCCGAGCGTAGGACGCTGGAGACGGGCGCCCGGGTACGTGCTCCTCCGGGCACCCGCCCCCGGCGGGGGTTGGTCAGCCGCGTCGCCACTTCTGGTTGGCGCCGCCGTTGCAGGTCCACAACTGCAGGACCGCGTCGTTGTTCGGGTCCCAGTCCTTGATGTCGACGCACTTGTTGGCCTGCGGATTGACCAGGTCACCGGCGCCGCTGAGCACGAACTGCTGCGCGGGATTGCCCGAACAGGTGGCGATCTGGATGGCAGCGCCGTCGGCAGTGGAACCCCAGGCCACGTCCATGCACTTGTTGTTCTGGGTACGCAACGTGCC
>NZ_JBEXHY010000036.1:0-52051 GCF_040608295.1 Micromonospora sp. NPDC005197
CTGCTCGCCGCGGCCCGGCTGCCCGGCGACGCCGAGGTGCTCGGGCCGGTGCCGGCCGACGAGGGGCGCGAGCGGATGCTGGTCCGGGTGCCCCGGGCGCGGGCCGCCGCGCTCGCCGAGGCCCTGCACTCGGCCGCCGGGGTGCGCACCGCCCGCAAGGCCGCCGATCCGGTTCGTCTCCAGGTCGATCCGCTGAGCCTGTTCTGACCGTTTTCCCAGGGCGCGGCCGCTTTCCCGGGGGGCGCGGCCGGCGGGCGGAAGCCGGCCTGACGGGTGGCGCCCGCACACCGCGTCCGGCAAAGCGCTGGCGCCGAGGTGGTAGCATCGCCCGTCATGCTCGGTCGTACGACGGCCCCAGGTCACGGCGCCGCCCGAAGGCGGGCGGGCCGGGAACGCGCCGGTCGGACGCGATGTCGATGATGTCAGGAAGCCGGTTATCAGGGGTGGACCAGTCGTGACCGTTCGACAATCGATCGTCTTCAACGGCGACCTCGGCAGCGGCAAGAGCACCGTGTCGGTGGAGATCGCCAAGCGGCTCGGCATGCGCCGGGTCAGCGTGGGCGACCTCTACCGGGAGATGGCGCAGCAGCGGCAGATGACCGCCCTGCAGCTCAATCTGCACGCCGAGCTGGACCAGGCCGTCGACGGTTACGTCGATCAGCTCCAGCGCGACATCGCCGCCTCCGGCGAGCATCTGATCATGGACTCGCGGCTGGCCTGGCACTTCTTCACCGACGCGCTCAAGGTGCACATGATCACCGAGCCGGGGGAGGCGGCCCGTCGGGTGCTGGCCCGCCCGTCCGGCCCGGCGGAGAGCTACGCCTCGCTGGAGGAGGCGAAGGCCAAGCTCCGCGAGCGCAGCGAGAGCGAGCGCAGCCGGTTTATCGTCCGCTACGGGGTGGACAAGGCACGGTTGCGCAACTATGACCTGATCTGCGACACGACCCGGGCCTCCGCCGCCGAGGTGGTCGAGCACATCATCGCCGCGTACGAGGGCACGCTCGGCGCCGACGTGCTGCGCGACGGCTCGCCGCTGCTGCTGCTCGACCCGGCGCGGATCTACCCGACCGAGGACATCGCGACCCTGCGCGGGCTCTGGGACAGCGAGTTCGTCGGCGACGTGGCCGAGGCCGGCGACGAGTCCCTGGAGCCGCTGAAGATCGGCTTCACCGGCGAGTACTTCTTCGTCGTCGACGGTCACCGTCGGCTCAGCGCCGCCGTCCAGAACGGTTTCTCCCTGGTCCCCGCCCAGCTGGTCGCCGAGGTCGACGAGCCGGTGGTGGGCGGGATGAGCGCCGTGGACTACTTCGCCGCGCACGTGCGCCCCGGCCTGGTCTACGACTGGGAGGCGGCCCACAAGATCCAGTTGCCGCTGCCCGAGCCGGCGCTGCTCGGCGGCGACGCCGTGCTCGCCGCGGACCGGGGCGTCGGCGCCTGAGCCCAGCGCGGAACCGGACCGGCGCGCGGGGTGCGCGCCGGCCCGGCCGTCGGCTCGACCGACGGTTCGCCGCGAGGCGTCAGCCCAGGACCACGCCCGAGGCGCCGACGCCGGCCATGCCGGAGAAGATGTCCTCGTAGTACATCCGCCAGGCACACACCCGCCCGGTGGGGACGTAGCCCGTACACGCCGTCGCGGTGTTGGTGTCGTCGATGGCGGTGTTCGTGCCGGTCGCCCAGACCTGGAGGGTGTTCGCCGGGTTCACGATCTCCACCGGGCCGCCGCTGTCGCCCTGGCCGACGGCGTTGGTGCGGGTGGTGTTCTCGGCCTGCACCTGGCCACAGACCGTGCCGAAGTTACGCACGTTGATGCACAGGTTGCGGGCCTTCACCTGGATCGAGCAGCGGGTGCCGGAGTACGCGCCGGAGGTGCACACCCAGTTGCCGACCTGGCTGGCCTGCGCGCCGATCACCTGGTTGCTGAACTCGCTGACCACCCCGCCGGCCGCGTCGGTGCTGTTGTTGAAGACCCGGCCGCCGGAGGTGCCGGCGATGAGCAGGGTGTCGCTGCTGACGTTGCGGGTTCCGACGGTGCCGATCGTCTGCCCGGTCGGGTCGGTCGCGAGGACGTTGAGGTTGGCGCAGTGCGCTGCGGAGAGCATCCGCGACACCCCGCCCTGGAAGACCCCGAAGCCGGTCGAGCAGCCGCCACCGGTGGCGGTGTTGCGCCACGCTGCGCCACCCCACCAGGGCGACGTGTCGTCCCACCGGGTCGCGGGCGCGGCGGCGACGCCGGTCTGCACGGTCACCGGGACGCCGGCGAGAGCCGTCGCGCCGAGCAGCCCGCTCTGCGTACCGACGAGCAGGCCGGCGCCGTCGGCGCGCGGCCCCACCGTGGTGATCTTGCCGCCGGCCGTGGCGCGCAGCCGGTCGGCCGCGACCATCAGCTCCCGCTGTGAGTACGCGGCGGGCAGCACCGTCGTCGCGACGGTGGCCCGCGCGTTGGCCACGAGGCGGGCCGGCGGCTCGCCCTTCCAGTAGACCTGGAGCTGACGGGTGGTGGGATCGGCGACGATACCGGCGAAGCCGGAGTTCGCGCTGCGCTGCGCCGCGTTGGTGATCTGCGCGGCGGCGGTGTTCATCCGCTGCTGCAACCCGAGCAGCTCCGACCAGGAGGCGAAGCCGCCGGGCACCGCCGTGCTGTCGACGAACGATCCGGTGGTGGTGGCCTTGCCTTTCGGCGCGGCGGTGGCCGGTGCGGCGCTCACGCCCGCGACGAGCAGCGTGAGGCCGCACGCGGTGACGGCGATGCGACGCAGCATCGTCGTGGACCGTCGAACGGTCGGGTGTGGACGGATCATCTGGTGCCCCTTCCCCAGGGTTTCGTGGCGCGGGCCGAACCCGCACCAGGGACGGTGGCACGAGACGTCGGTTCAGCACGGCGATCCTGGACGGGACTGGACACCGTCGGACACCGCCGGACGGGGCAGCGGTCCGATGTGGAACTGTCAGACATCGGCCGCCTCCTATCTAGCGGTGTGTGACCGCAACTAGCCTGCCCGTGTCGGCACCCGGGGCGGCCGGGTGACCGGTAGGGGGTGGGGGCCGCATGTCCGACCAACGGGTACCGTCCGGCGTTCGTCGAGCACCGCAGGGGCCGCCCGCGGCGTTCGACGTGGCCCGCGGCGGTGTCGAGGCGCAGACCCTGTCAGAGCTGGCCGGCCTGTTGCGCCAGCTGCGCCGCCGCGAAGCCCGGCAGCAGGGGGAGACGCGGCTGACGTACCGGCAGTTGGCGGCGAAGACCGGCTGGTCGCGCGGGATCATCGGGGAGTACTTCGCCGGCCACATCCTGCCCCCGCCGGAGCGGTTCGACGCGCTCATCCGGCTGCTCGGGGCGACCCCCACCGAGCAGGGAGTGCTGGCCACCGCGCGGGACCGGATCGAGGAGCGACGTCGACGTCCGACGCGGGACCACGCGGCCACCGGCCGGGCGGGCGCCGGGGCCGTACGGGCCCGCAGCGGCGGCACCCGGGCCGCCCCGACCCGCTTCCCCGTGCCCCGCCAACTGCCCCCGGCGCTGCCCGGATTCGTCGGACGTGCCGCCCAGCTCGCCCAGCTCGATGTCGCCTGTGCCGGCCTGGACACCTCCGGCGACGGCGGCCGGGCGCCGGCCACCGTGGTGACGCTGTCCGGCACGGCCGGGGTGGGCAAGACGACGCTGGCGGTGTACTGGGCGCACCGGGTCGCCGACCGCTTCCCGGACGGCCAGCTCTACGTCGACCTGCGCGGATTCGACTCCACGGGAACGGTGGTGACGACCGTCGAGGCGGTACGGGGTTTCCTGGAGGCCCTTGAGGTGCCGCCCGCACGGATCCCCACCCACCTGCCCGCGCAGGTGGGGCTCTACCGCAGCCTGCTCGCCGGTCGCCGGATGCTGGTGCTGCTGGACAACGCCCGCGATGCCGACCAGGTTCGCCCGCTGCTGGTCGGCAGCCCGACCTGCCTGGTCCTGGTGACCAGCCGTAACCTGCTGGCCGGCCTGGTCGCCACCGAGGGTGCCCGGCCGGTCGGCGTCGAGCTGCTCAGCGCCGCCGAGGCCTGGCAGCTGTTGGCCCGGCGGCTCGGCGCCGACCGGTTGGCGGTCGAGCCGCAGGCCGTGGACGAGATAATCGAGCGATGTGCGCGGCTGCCGCTGGCCCTGGCGGTGCTCGCCGCGCGGAGTGCGGCGAATCCCGCCTTCTCCCTGGCCACCCTCGCCGCCGAGTTGCGCGCGGCGCCGCGCCCGCTGGACTCCTTCGACGGTGGCGACGCCGGCACCGACGTGCAGGCAGTCTTCTCCTGGTCGTACCGGAGCCTCACGCCCGCGGCGGCACGGCTGTTCCGGCTGTTCGGCTGTCACCCCGGCCCGGACATCGGGGTCGCCGCGGCGGCCAGCCTGGCGGGGCTGCCACGGGAGCAGGTGCCCCGGCTGTTGGCGGAGCTGGCCCACGCCCATCTGGTCAGCGAGCACGCCCCCGGCCGGTTCGGCGCGCACGACCTGCTCCGGGCGTACGCCGCCGAGCAGGCCGACCGACTCGAGCCGCCCGAGGCACGGCGGGCCGCGATCCGGCGCGGGCTGGACCACTACCTGCACACCGCGCACGCGGCCGCGCTGCTGCTGCAGCCGGGGCGCGATCCGGTCGCACTGGCGGCGGCCCCACCGGGTGTGGCGCCCGAGGAGATCACCGACCACGCGCAGGCGCTCGACTGGTTCACCATCGAATACCCGGTGCTGCTGGCGGCGGTCGCGCACGCGAAACGTGCCGGTTTCGACGGTCACCCCTGGCAGCTCGCGTGGACGCTTGTGGACTTTCTGCAACGCCGGGGGCGGTGGCCGGATCTGGCCGTCGCCCAGCGGACCGCCCTGGCCGGGGCGCGGCGGGCGGGGGACCGACTCGGGCAGGCGAACGCCCACCGCGACCTCGCCCGGGTGCTGTCCCGGCTGGGCCGGGTGGACGAGGCGGCGAGCAACTACCGGCAGGCCCTGGCGCTCTTCGGGGCGCTGGGTGACCACACCGGGCAGGCGCGTACCCACCGGGCGTTCGGCGCGATGCTCGACGGCCTCGGCCGGTACGCCGAGGCGCTGGACCACGTGCGGCGGGCTCTCGCGCTGTACCGGGACGCCGGCCATCTGGCCGGGGAGGCCAGCGCCCGCAACGCGGTGGGTTGGGCGCACGCCCAGCTCGGCCAGTACCGCCCGGCGCTCGCCCACTGCGAGCAGGCGTTGGCGCTGCTGCGCCGGACCGGCGACCGGCACGGTGAGGCGAACACCTGGGACAGCCTCGGCTTCATCCACGCGCGGCTGGGCGACCACCGGGAGGCGGTCCGCTGTTACGGGCGGGCGCTGCGGCTGTACCGGCGGATCAGCGACCGCTACGACGAGGCGGACACCCTCGCCCGGCTCGGCGAGAGCCGGCACGCGGCGGGGGACCCGGCCGGCGCGGCGCGTACCTGGCGGCGTGCCCTGGGCATCCTCGACGACCTCGGTCACCCCGACGGCGAGCGGGTCCGCGCCCTGCTGAGCCGGGCGGCAACCGCCCCGGGCTGACGCGCGTGCCGGGCGGGGGATGCCGGCTGCCGGCGGCACCGGGATGATGGAGCCTCCGACGCATCGACGGGGGAGGCCAGCCATGGATGCTGCCGAGGCGCTCACGCTGCTCATGTCGCCGCAGGGACGCGTCGATCCGTACCCGACGTACGAACGGCTGCGCTCGCACGGCCCGGTGGTGCAGGCGTTGCCCGGCATGTACGTGGTGACCGGCTACCCGGAGGTCGACGAGCTGCTGCGCGACCCCCGGCTCGGGGTGCTCGACGACGCGCTGCGGGACCAGATCTGGCCGAACTGGCGGCAGAGCCCGGCGATCACGTCGATCGCCCGGTCCATGCTGCGTACCAATCCGCCCGATCACAGCCGTATGCGCCGACTCGCCGCCGGCGCGTTCAGCCCGCGTCGGATCGCCGGGATGCGCGACGTGGTGCACGCCCAGGCCGAGGAACTGCTCGACGCGATGATTGCCCGCGCCCGTGACGGCGAGCCGATCGACCTGCTGGCCGACTTCGCGTACCCGTTGCCGGTCGGGGTGATCTGCGCGCTGCTCGGCGTGCCGGCGCAGGACCGGCCGCTGTTCCGCCGCTGGGCCGGCGACCTGACCGGGGTGCTGGAGCCGGAGATCACCACCGAGGAGCTGGCCGTCGCCGACGCGGGCGCCGCCGAGCTGCGCGACTACTTCGTCGAGCTGATCGTCGCCCGACGCCGGGCACCGGCCGATGATCTGACCACCGCGCTGGTCCAGGTGCACGACGCCGACGGCGCCCGGCTCGCCGGCGACGAACTGCTGGCCAACCTGGTCGTGCTGCTGGTCGCCGGCTTCGAGACCACCACCAACCTGCTCGGCAACGGCCTGGTGGTGCTGCTGCGCCACCCCGAGGCCGCCTCGGCGCTGCGCGCCGACCCCGGGCTCGCCCCGGCGTACGTCGAGGAGCTGTTGCGCTACGACTCCCCGGTGCAGCTGACCACCCGGACGAGCACCGCGCCGGTGCGCTGCGGCGGGCTCGACCTGCCGGCCGGCAGTACGGCGCTGCTGCTGCTCGGCGCGGCCAACCGCGACCCGCGCCGGTTCCCCGACCCGGGGCGCTTCGATCCGACCCGCGAGCAGGCGCACCCGCTGTCCTTCGGCGCCGGCCCGCACTACTGCCTCGGCGCCGGCCTGGCCCGGCTGGAGGCGCAGCTGGCGTTCCCGATGCTGCTGCGCCGTCTGCCCGAGCTGGCCCTGGCGGGGCAGCCTCGGCACCGGACCCGCCTGACCCTGCGCGGCTACGAGAGCCTGCCCGTGACGCTGGGCACACCGGCGGTGGCCGATCGAGGTACGCCGGCCGGGGCGCTCGGGAGCACTCCGTAGACTGGTACGGCACCGCTCGCCCGCCTGATGAAGGAGCCGTCCCGCGTGACCGTCCAGCCCATCCGTCTTTTTGGGGATCCGGTGCTGCGCACGCCGGCCGATCCGGTGGTCGACTTCGACGCCGAGCTACGGCGGCTCGTCGCCGACCTCACCGACACGATGCGTGAGCAGAACGGCGCCGGCCTGGCCGCGCCGCAGCTCGGTGTCAGCCTGCGGGTGTTCGCCTTCGACGTCGACGACGTGCTCGGGCACCTGGTCAACCCGGTGCTGGAGTTCCCCGACGAGGAGGAGCAGGACGGCCCCGAGGGCTGCCTGTCCATCCCCGGGCTCTACTTCGACACCAAGCGCCGGCAGAACGTCATCGCCAAGGGCTTCAGCTCGTTCGGCGACCCGATGCAGATCGTCGGCACCGGCCTGATGGCGCGCTGCGTGCAGCACGAGACCGACCACCTCGACGGGGTGCTCTTCCTGGACCGACTGGACCCGGAGGGGCGCAAGGAAGCCATGAAGGCGATCCGCCAGGCCGAGTGGTACGACGCGGCGGCCCCGCCCACGGTCAAGCTCAGCCCGCACATCAGCGACCCCTTCGGTCTGGGTCGGTGACCCGGATGCGTGTGATCTTCGCCGGTACGCCGGCGGTGGCCGTGCCCGCCCTGGCCGCCGTCGCGGCCTCCCGGCACGAGCTGGTCGCCGTGGTCACCCGGCCCGACGCGCCCGCCGGGCGGGGGCGTGGCCTGTCCCGCTCCCCGGTCGGCGCGTGGGCCGACGAGCACGGCGTCGAGGTGCTGACGCCGGCCCGCCCCCGCGACCCGGAGTTCCTCGACCGGCTGCGCGAGCTGTCCCCGGACTGCGTGCCGGTGGTCGCCTACGGCGCGCTGGTTCCGCCGGCCGCCCTGGAGATCCCCCGGTACGGCTGGATCAACCTGCACTTCTCGCTGCTGCCCGCCTGGCGGGGCGCCGCGCCCGTGCAGCACGCCGTGCTGCACGGCGACGAGCTGACCGGGGCCAGCGTCTTCCAACTGGAGCAGGGCCTGGACACCGGCCCCGTCTTCGGCACCCTGACCGACGAGATCCGCCCCGGCGACACCTCCGGCGACCTGCTGGAGCGGCTCGCCGACACCGGCGCCGGGCTGCTGGTGGCGGTGCTCGACGGGATCGCCGACGGCACCGCGCGCGCCGAGCCGCAGCCCGCCGACGGGGTGTCGCTGGCGCCGAAGCTGACCGTGGAGGACGCCCGGGTGCGCTGGGGTGACCCGGCCTTCGCGGTGGACCGGCGGATCCGCGCCTGCACGCCGGCCCCAGGGCCGTGGACGACCTTCCGGGACGAGCGGGTGAAGCTCGGCCCGGTCGCACCGGTGGCCGACGGCCCGGACCTGAAACCAGGGGAGTTGCTGGTGGAGAAGAACCGGGTGCTGGCCGGCACGGCCACCGTGCCGGTGCGCCTCGGCGAGGTCCGCGCCGCGGGCAAGCGCGCCATGGCGGCCACCGACTGGGCGCGCGGCGTCCGCGTCAGCGCCGGCGAGGGTCTCGCGTGACGGCCCCGGAGGGAACGCGTCCGTTCCGAGGCGGTTCGTCCGCCGGCCGCGGCGGCGACCGCCGGCCGACCCGGCCGCCCCTGGACCGGCCACGACGCGTGGCGTACGAGGCGGTGGCCGCCGTGCACCGCGACGACGCCTTCGCCAACCTGGTGCTGCCCACCATCCTGCGCGAGGAGGGGCTGTACGGCCGCGACGCCGCGTTCGCCACCGAGCTGACCTACGGCACCCTGCGCCACCTCGGCACGCTCGACGCGATCCTCAGCGACGCGTCCGGGCGGGACGTGGCCCGCATCGACCCGCCGGCGCGCGACGCGCTGCGGATCGGGGCGTACCAGCTGCTGCACACCCGGGTGCCCCCGCACGCCGCCGTGTCGTCGACCGTGGACCTGGTCCGCTCGGTCGCGCCGGGCGCCGCCGGGTTCGCCAACGCGGTGCTGCGCGAGGTGTCCACCCGCGACATCGACGGGTGGGTGGCCAAGCTCGCCCCGCCGATCGAGACCGACCCGGTCGGGCACCTGGCGCTGGCGTACAGCCACCCGCAGTGGATCGTGCGGGCCTTCTCCGAGGCGCTCGACGGCGACCTGGGCGAGACCGCCCGGCTCCTGATCGAGGACAATGAGCGTCCCCCGGTGCACCTGTGCGCCCGTCCCGGCCTGATCGACCCGATCGAGCTGGCCGACCAGGTCGGCGGCGCGCCCGGCGCCTTCTCGCCGTACGCCGTCTACCTTCCCGGCGGCGCCCCGGGCGACGTGCCGGCGGTGGTCGACGGTCGCGCCCACGTCCAGGACGAGGGCTCCCAACTCGTGGCCGCCGCGCTCGCCGACGCGCCGCTGGACGGCCCGGACGGGCGCTGGCTGGACCTGTGCGCCGGTCCGGGCGGCAAGGCCGGCCTGCTCGGCGCGTTGGCCGCGCAGCGCGGCGCCCACCTGACCGCCGTGGAGGTGGCCGAGCACCGGGCTCGGCTGGTGTCCCAGGCGACCCGGGGTCTGCCGGTGACCGTGGTGGCCACCGACGGTCGTGAGGTCGGCGCGGACCCGAAGCTGCCGGAGGGCCACTTCGACCGGGTGCTGGTGGACGCCCCGTGCACCGGGCTGGGCTCGCTGCGTCGCCGGCCCGAGTCGCGCTGGCGCCGCCAGCCCTCCGACCTGCCGCCGTTGACCCGGCTGCAGCGGGAGTTGCTGGGCGCCGCGCTGCGGGCGGTCCGACCGGGCGGGCTGGTCGCCTACGTCACCTGCTCGCCGCACACCGTCGAGACGCACGTGACGGTCACCGAGGCGGCTCGCCGCAGCGGCGTGTCGGTGGACTTCGTCGACGCCCGACCGCTGCTGCCGGCCGGCATGCCCGGCCTGGGCGACGGCCCCACCGTGCAGCTCTGGCCGCACCGCCACGGCACCGACGCGATGTTCCTCGCCGTCCTGCGCAAGGGCTGACAGCCGCCCCGCGCGAGGGCTGAACGCGACACCGCACCCGGCCGAGCCGGCCGGGTGCGGTCGTGCCGGCCGGAATCAGGTGACCGGGAGGCCCTTGGTGCCGGCGTTCTTCAGCGAGCGGGTCAGGTCCCGGTCGCTGATCCAGAGGAAGCACTGCACGCCGCGGTTGCCGTTGCGCCACTCCTGCTCGTACGGCTGGTAGTAGATCGTTCCGGCGCGGAAGTCGAGCTGCGAGTTGTCGGGCACCTTGGCGTACTTGGCCGTCACCGACTGGCACGCCCGGTGGGTGCGCTTGGTGGTGCGGTTGAACTCGGCGTAGCTGATGTCCGGGGCCTGCCAGATCCCGACGAACTCGGCGTGGTGCTTGGCGGTGCAGGACACCGCCACCATCTCCTCGATCTTGTCCTTGTCCAGCTTGGGGTTGAAGCAGCGGTACGCCAGCGGCGACGCGCCGGTCAGGGCACCCCGCAGGCTGCCGGTGCGCAGGTCGACTGCGGTGTCGTCGATGCTGGCGATCTCGGTGACGTCACAGCGGTACCAGCGGGCCCCGCCGGCCCAGGCGGCCGGCGAGGGCAGCACGACGGCGAGCCCGAGGCGCCCGGAGCGCCAGTCGCCGCCGACGGCCTTGTTGACCTCCGTCTCGCAGCCGGCCTGCGCGGCCCGCATGCCCACCGAGCCGGGCGGCGGAGGTGTGCCGCGTTCGGTGCCGGGGCCGGTGAGCGTGCCGACGTGCAGGGTCTCCACCCGGTGCGACTCGGCGCACTCCATGGGGTTGTAGCCGCTGAGGAAGCCGACCTGCTGGGAGGAGTGGTGGCAGACGCCGGCGGCGGGGACGAACTGCTGCGCCACCACGGGCGCCGGCCAGTCGTCGATGAGGTCACGGTCGACTCCGGCGGGTGCGCCACAGCCGGTGAGCGCCAGGGCCACCACCGCGCCCCCGGCAATCGCCGTCAACCACCGTCGCATCGTCGACCTCCCGCCGCTGGTGACCTCCGGACGGCCCCCAGCCGGCCGGTAGCGCCACGGCGCAGCAGCATACGGCACCGCGACTCAGATCGCGGGCAGTCCCTCGGGGCCGGCGCCGCGCATCGAACGGGTGAGTTTGCGGTCGTCGCTCCACAGGAAACAGCGCACTCCACGGTCGCCCTCGTCCCACTCCCGCTGCGACGGTGGGTAGTAGATGGACCCGGCCCGGTACGGCAGGTCGCTGTTGTTCGGCACGGCCGCGTACGTGGCGATCAACGCCATGCAGCGCCGGTGCGCCTGCTCGCCCGCGCGGGTGAACTCGGCCCAGCTCATGTCCCGTTCCTCGTAGACGCCGACGAACTCGGCGCGGTGCGGCTCGGTGCAGAGCACCGGGGCCATGTAGTTGAGGTTGTCGCCGATCAGCTTGGGGTCGAAGCAGCCGTGGGTCAGCGGGGTGTCGCCGATCAACGCCCCGCGCAGGCTGCCGACGCGGTTCACCGGCCGGGTGTTGTCGATGCTGTCGGTCTCGCTGAGGTCGCAGCGGAACCAGCGTGCGCCGCCGGTCCAGGCTGGGCCGCTGGGCAGCGAGAGCGTCAGGGTGAGCCGGGCCGTGTGCCAGTCGCCGCCGAGCACCTCCCGGGCCCGCTGGTCGCACTCCGAGCGGGCCGCGCGCAGCGCGGTCGAGCCCGGGCCCGGCCGGGTGCCGGCCTGCGCGGCCGTGCCGGTGAACGTGCCGACGTGGATCGCCTCGGCGAGGTGGCTGCGGGCGCAGTCGACCGTCTCGTACGTGCTGGCCTGCACGACGGAGGTGATCCGGGGCAGGCAGGTGTCGGTGGCGGGGGTGAACGGTCTTGGAACCCGCAGTGCCGGCCAGTCGTCGGTGAGGTCACCGTCCGCGCCTCGTGCCGGACCGCAGCCGGCCAGCAGCATCGTCGTGATGCCGACCAGCGCCAGCGCTGGAAGCCACCGTCGCATCGTCCGCCCTCCCGGGAGCTGGCGACCGGTCACCGCGCCCCGCGGCGCGACCCCGGCGGGCGTGCAGCCTACGGCACCGTCCCGGTTGGAGTGTCGTCGCGTTTGGGTCGATCGGCCAGCCACTGATGTCTGTTCGTCCGGAATCGATGGCCCGGACCGGCTTATTCTGCACTACTGGTCACTGCTGGATCACAGCGTGTCGGAGTTGGTGCCGTGCTGCGGGCGGCGGGTGGCCGCGTTCGTACACTGGCCCCGTGACCGTACCGCCGCCGATCGTCGCGCCGAGCATCCTGGCCGCCGATTTCGCCCGCCTCGCCGAAGAGGTCCGTGCCGTCGAGGACGCCGCGGACTGGTTGCACGTGGACGTGATGGACAACCATTTCGTGCCCAATCTGACCATCGGGCTGCCCGTCGTGCAGAGCCTGCGGGCCGCCACCACGATGCCGTTCGACGTGCACCTGATGATCTCCGACCCGCGTAGGTGGGCCCCCGGCTACGCCGACGCCGGGGCATACAACGTCACGTTCCACGCCGAGGCGGCCGACGACCCGGTGGCGCTCGCCAAGGACCTGCGCTCGGCCGGCGCGAAGGCCGGGCTGGCCATCGACCGGGACACCCCGATCGAGCCGTACCTGGAGCTGCTGCCCAGCTTCGACACCCTGCTGATCATGACGATCAAGGCGGGCTTCGGCGGGCAACGGTTCATCCCGCAGCTGCTGGACAAGGTCCGCGCCGCCCGCCGGCACGTCGACGCCGGCCACCTGGAGCTGCGCATCGAGGTGGACGGCGGGATCGCCGCCGACACCATCGAGCAGGCGTCCGCCGCCGGCGCCGACGCGTTCGTGGCCGGCACCGCCGTCTACGGCGCCGCCGACCCGGCCGAGGCGGTCCGGCGACTGCGGGCCCTGGCGGAGCGCGCGGCGCCCGGGGCCTGAGGTGGAGCCGGAGGCCGACCGCAAGGACATCATCCTCGTCGTCGACGACGACGCGGACATCGCTCGGTTCGTCGAGTTCAACCTGCGGTTGCACGGCTTCGAGGTGATCCACGCCAGTGACGGCCAGGAGGCCCTGGAGGTCATCGAGCGGCAACGGCCGGACCTGGCCGTGGTCGACCTCATGATGCCCCGCATCGACGGGCTGGAGCTGACCCGACGGCTGCGCGCCGACCCGATGACCTCCGCCATTCCGGTGATCATGTTGACGGCCAAGGGGATGACCGTCGACAAGGTCCACGGGCTCAGCGCCGGCGCGGACGACTACCTGGTCAAGCCGTTCGACACCGCCGAGCTGGTGGCCCGGGTCTCCTCGACGCTGCGGCGCAACAAGGAGTTCCGGGAGGTCTCCCCGCTGACCGGGCTGCCCGGCAACAGCCGGATCCGGCGGGAGATCAGCGACCGGGTCCGGCACGGCGTGGACTACGCGGTCGGCTACATCGACATCGACCGGTTCAAGAGCGTCAACGACCGGTACGGCTTCGTGCGTGGCGACGACTTCATCTCCGCGCTGGCCCGTAGCCTGCACCGGGCGGTGGTGGCGGTGGGTCTGCCGCCGGCGTTCCTCGGTCACGTCGGCGGCGACGACTTCGTGATCGTCTGCGCGCCGGACCAGGTCCGCCCGCTGACCTCCCGGGCGGTGGTCGACTTCGAGAAGTCCGCCGACACGCTCTACGACGCCACCGACCGTGAGCGCGGCTTCGTCGAGCTGAAGGACCGGCGCGGCAACATCCGCCGGGCCGCCCTGGTCACGCTGTCCATCGGCGTCTCCCTCTCCGACGCCGGCAAGCGGTTCACCGACCCCCTGGAGGCGATCGCGGTGGCCTCGGAGATGAAGACGGTCGCCAAGAGCCAGCCGGGGTCGTACGTGGCGGTGGACCGGCGGCGCGGCGTCTCCTGACGCGTGATCCCGCTGTGAACTAGCTCGCCTGGATAAGGACACACCGCGTTCGGCGTGTAAGACTGCGGAGTACCCACCACGCGCTGGCGGGACTCGGTGAAATTCCGAACCGGCGGTGATCCACGGTCCAACCGTGGTCAGCCCGCGACCCGGACGGCTTGCCGCCCGGTGGACCTGGTGAAAATCCGGGGCCGACGGTTGGGGGCGGTTCGTCCGCGCCCAGACAGTCCGGATGGGAGACAGCGCGCGGGACGGACGGGTCCGAGCCGGCCGCTGGCGTCAGCGTGCCGTGCCGCCCATCCGGGTCGGCTGTGCCGTACCCGGACTCCGCCGCCGCCTGCCCGCGGTCCATGCCGCCTCCCTGACCGCCCGCGCGCGGACCGGCGAGTGAGAGGGCAGAACAGGGCGATGGCCAGCGTCTCCGTCGATGAGGCGATGCGGCGTGCGATCGAGCTGGCGGCTCGCGGGCTGGGCACCACCAGCCCCAACCCGGTGGTCGGGTGCGTGCTGCTCGACGCCGACGGCGAGGTCGTGGGGGAGGGCTTCCACGCCTACGCCGGTGGGCCGCACGCCGAGATCGTCGCGCTGGCCCAGGCCGGCCCGCGCGCCGAGGGCGGCACCGCGGTCGTCACTCTGGAGCCCTGCGACCACACCGGCCGCACCGGCCCCTGCAGCACCGCGCTCGTCCAGGCCGGGGTGGCCCGCGTGGTCATCGCGGTGCCCGATCCGAACCCGGTGGCCTCCGGCGGCGCCGCCACGTTGCGCGCCGCCGGGGTCCAGGTGGATCTGGGGGTACGCGGCGACGAGGCCGAGGCCGGCAACGTCGCGTGGTTGACCTCGATGCGCCGGGGCTGGCCGTACGTCATCTGGAAGTACGCCGCCACCGTCGACGGCCGGTCCGCCGCCGCGGACGGCACCAGCATGTGGATCACCTCGGAGGCCGCCCGGATCGACGTGCACGCGCTGCGCGGCACGGTCGACGCGGTCGTCGCCGGGGTGGGCACCGTGCTCGCCGACGACCCCCGGTTGACCGCCCGCAACCTGCGCGACGGCAGCCTGGCCATCCGGCAGCCGCTGCGGGTGGTGGTGGACAGCTCGGGGCGTACCCCCTTCGACGCCCGGGTCCGCGACGGCGCCGCGCGGACGTGGATCGCGACCGCGGCCGAGGTGGGCGCGGGCCCGGACGGCCGGGTCGACCTGTCGGCGCTGCTCGCGGCGCTGCACCAGCGCGGGGTCCGCGCGGTGCTGCTGGAGGGCGGCCCCCGGCTGGCCGGCGCGTTCCTGGCCGCCGGCCTGGTCGACAAGATCGTCGGGTACGTCGCGCCCCGGCTGCTCGGCGCCGGCCCCACCGCCCTGGTCGACGCGGGAGTGACGACCATCGCTGAGGCCATCGATCTGGAGTTCGTGGACGTTACGCAGGTCGGTCCGGATCTCCGGATCACCGCTTTGCCCCGCAAAAGGGAGGGCTGACATGTTCACCGGCATTGTCGAGGAGTTGGGGGAGATCGTCCGGGTCACGGCCACGGCGGGCGATTCGGCGCTGGTCGCCGTGCGCGGCCCGTTGGTCACCTCGGACGCCCGCCACGGTGATTCCATCGCCGTCAACGGCGTCTGCCTGACGGTGGTGGACGCGGCCGACGGCATCTTCACCGCCGACGTCATGGGCGAGACCCTGCGCCGGTCCGCGCTGGGCGCGCTGCGTCCCGGCGACCCGGTCAACCTGGAGCGGGCGGCGGCGCTGGGCAGCCGCCTCGGCGGGCACCTCGTGCAGGGCCACGTCGACGGCGTCGGCGAACTGATCTCCCGGGAACCGGCCGAGCAGTGGGAGACGGTGCGGTTCCGGCTGCCCGCCGCCCTGGCCCGGTACGTGGTGGAGAAGGGCTCGATCACCATCGACGGCGTGTCGCTGACCGTGGCCGAGGTGGGCGCGGACGAGTTCGCCGTCGGGCTGATCCCGACCACCCTGAAGCTGACCACGCTCGGCGCGAAGGGCGTCGGCGACCCGGTCAACCTGGAGGTCGACGTGCTGGCCAAGTACGTCGAGCGGCTGCTCGGCGCCCGGCTCGCCGACGCTTCCGGGGCGACCCCGAGCACGGGCGGGGTGGCCTGATGGGCCCCCTCGGCTGGCTGCTCGACGCCCAGGTGCAGGTGGCCGGCTCGCCGGTGCTGGCCCGGGAGATCGTCGGCAATGTGTTCGGGCTGGTCTCCGCGCTGCTCGGGCTGCGCCGGCTGGTCTGGGCGTGGCCGGTCGGCATGATCGGCAACGCGCTGCTGTTCACCGTCTTCCTCGGCGGGGTGTTCGCCACCCCGCAGGCGCACGACCTGTACGGGCAGGCCGGCCGGCAGGTGTTCTTCTTCGCGGTGAGCGTCTACGGCTGGTGGCGGTGGCGTCGCAACAGCCGCGTCGACGCCGACCACGCCGCGGTGCTGCCGCGCTGGGCCACCGGGCGGGAGCGGCTCGTGCTGCTGCTGGCCGCCGTCGTCGGCACCGCCGCCGCGTACCCGGTGCTCAAGGCGCTGGGCTCCTGGGGCCCGCTGCCGGACGCCTGGATCCTCACCGGCAGTCTGCTGGCCACCTACGGCATGGCCCGTGGCTGGGTCGAGTTCTGGCTGGTGTGGATCGCGGTGGACGCGGTCGGCGTGCCGCTGCTGCTGCGCGGCGGGTTCTACCCGTCGGCGGCCATGTACCTGGTCTACGGCGCCTTCTGCGCCTGGGGCTTCGCCGCCTGGTGGCGCACCTCGCGCGCCACCAGGCCGGCCGCCGCACTCCCGCCCACCTACACGGAGGCCGTCGCATGAGCAGCTTCGCCGATATCGACGAGGCGATCGCCGAGATCGCCGCCGGGCGGCCGGTCGTCGTGGTCGACGACGCCGATCGGGAGAACGAGGGCGACCTGATCTTCGCGGCCGAGCGGGCCACGCCGGAGCTGATGGCGTTCATGGTGCGCCACACCTCCGGGTACGTCTGCGTGGCGTTGACCGAGAGCGAGGCCGACCGGCTCGACCTGCCGCCGATGCACCACACCAACCAGGATCGGCGCGGCACCGCGTACACGGTGACCGTGGACGCCCGGGAGGGGATCAGCACCGGCATCTCGGCGGCCGACCGCGCGCACACCAGCCGGCTTCTCGCCGGCGCGGCGACCGATCCGACCGACCTGGCCCGGCCCGGGCACGTGGTGCCGCTGCGCGCCCGCGAGGGCGGGGTGCTGCGCCGACCCGGGCACACCGAGGCGGCGATCGACCTGACCCGGCTCGCGGGGCTGCGCCCGGCCGGCGTGCTCTGCGAGCTGGTCAACGACGACGGCACCATGATGCGGTTGCCGGACCTGGAGAAGTTCGCCGCCGAGCACGGCCTCACGCTGATCACCATCGCCGACCTGATCGCCTACCGGCGGCGTACCGAGAAGCAGGTCGAGCTGGTCGCCGACGCCCGGATGCCGACGCGGCACGGGGTGTTCCGGGCGCTCGGCTACCGTGCCGAGCACGACCCGGCCGAGCACGTCGCGATGGTGCTCGGTGACCTCGGCGACGGTCAGGACGTGCTGGTCCGGGTCCACTCCGAGTGCCTGACCGGGGACGTGTTCGGCTCGCTGCGCTGCGACTGCGGGCCGCAGCTGGACGCCGCGCTGGCCCGGGTCGCCCGCGAGGGCCGCGGCGTGGTGCTCTACGTGCGCGGGCACGAGGGACGCGGCATCGGCCTGCTGCACAAGCTGCAGGCGTACCAGTTGCAGGACCAGGGTCGCGACACCGTGGACGCCAACCTCGACCTGGGTCTGCCGGCCGACGCCCGCGACTACGGCACCGGCGCGCAGATCCTGTACGACCTGGGCGTGCGCTCGATGCGGCTGCTGACCAACAACCCGGCGAAGCGGGCCGGGCTGGAGGGCTACGGGCTCACCGTCACCGGCCGCGAGAGCCTGCCGGCCGGCGCGCACCCGGAGAACCTGCGCTACCTGCGCACCAAGCGGGACCGGATGGGTCACCTGCTGGACGAGTTGGACGAGGTGTCCGAGGCGCCGCTGGGGCGTCCGGTCGCCGACGACGAGATCGGAGCATGACGATGGCGGGTTTCGGCGAGCCGGGAGTCGAGGCGGTCGACGCTGCGGGGTTGACCGTCGGGGTGGTGGCCGCACGATGGCACGGCGATCTGACCGATCACATGCTGGAGCGCGCGGTCGCCGCCGCCGAGGCGTGCGGGGCGCGGTCCGTGGTGGCGCGTGTCGCCGGCTCCGTGGAGCTGCCGGTCGTCGCCCAGGCCCTCGCCCGCCGCTGCGACGTGGTGGTCGCGCTCGGCGTGGTCGTGCGGGGCGCCACCGCCCACTTCGACTACGTGTGCCGGTCGGTCACCGACGGGCTGACCCGGGTGGCGCTGGACGAGGGCAAGCCGGTGGCGCACGGCGTGCTCACCGTGGAGACCATCGAGCAGGCCCGGGACCGGGCCGGGCTGCCCGGCTCGGCGGAGGACAAGGGCTGGGCGGCGACCGTGGCGGCGCTCGACGCGGCGCTGGCCGTCCGGACCGTGGCCGCCGGCAACGCGCAGCGGGTCGGCTTCGGCGGCTGACGCCGCCTTCGGCGCTGCTCTGCTTCGGTGCCGGCTGGCCTCAGAGCCGGCTGGCCTCAGAGTCGGCCGGCTTCGATGATGCGGCGCAGGAACTGACGGGTGCGGGCCTGCGTCGGCTCGCCGAGCACCTGCTCCGGTGGGCCGCTCTCGACGACGCGCCCCGCGTCGAGGAAGCACACCTCGTCGGCGACCTCCCGGGCGAAGCCCATCTCGTGGGTGGCCAGCACCATGGTCATCCCGTCGGCCTTCAGGTCCCGGATCATCGTCAGCACCTCGCCGACGAGTTCCGGGTCCAGGGCCGAGGTGACCTCGTCGAGCAGCATCAGGCGGGGCGAGTTCGCCAGCGCCCGCACGATCGCCACCCGCTGCTGCTGCCCGCCGGAGAGCGCGTCCGGGTAGGCGTGCGCCTTCGCGCCCAGCCCCACCCGGTCGAGCAGGTCGCGGGCCTGGGCCTCGGCCTCGGCGCGGGACCGCCGGTGCACCCGCCGGGGCGCGAGGGTGATGTTGTCCAGCACGCTCAGGTGCGGAAACAGGTTGTACGCCTGGAACACCATGCCGATCCGCCGACGGACCCGGTCGGCGTCCACCCGGGGGTCGGAGATGTCCTCCCCGTCCAGCTCGATGGTGCCGTCGTCCACCTCCTCCAGGAGGTTCACGCACCGCAGCAGCGTGGACTTGCCCGACCCGGACGCCCCGATCAGGGCCACCACCCGGTGCTCGGCGACCGTCAGGTCGAGCCGGTCCAGCACGACGTGGCCGGCGAACTCCTTGCGCAGGCCCCGGCAGCGCAGCAGCGCCATGGTCAGCCTCCCGACTGGCGACGGGCCGAGCGCAGCGTCACCCAGTCGGTGACGGCGATCAGCGGGATCGCGAGCAGCACGAACAGCACCCCGGCCACGACGTACGGGGTGTAGTTGAACGACTGGGCGGTGGCGATCTGGGCGGCCCGGACCGCGTCGATCGGGCCGGCGAGCGAGACCAGGCCGACGTCCTTCTGCAGGGCCACCACGTCGTTGAGCAGCGGTGGCGCCACCCGGCGGACGGCCTGCGGCAGCACCACGTGCCGCATCGTCTGCCGGTAGGTCAGGCCCAGCGAACGGGCCGCGGCGAGCTGGCTGGGGTGCACCGACTCGATGCCGGCCCGGAACACCTCGGCCAGGTAGCCGCCGTAGGTGAGCACCAGCGCGAGCCCGCCGAGCACCAGCACCGACGGCATGCCCCGCAGCCGCAGCCCGGGCACGCCGAGGGTGAGCAGGTACAGCACGATGATCAGGGGCAGACCCCGGAAGGTGTACGTGTAGCCGGCGGCCAGCGCCCGTACCGGGAAGAAGACCGGGCCGCGCAGTGTCCGCAGCACGGCGATCACCAGCCCAAGCAGCAGCGCGCCGGCCGCGCAGCAGACCAGCAGCCGGACGTTGAGCCAGAGCCCGTCCAGCACGGCAGGCAGCGCGTCGGCGCCGATCCGCGGGTCCAGGAACGACTGCCGGACCCGGTCCCAGCCCGGCGCGCCGGTCACGGCGACGACCAGCAACGTGCCGAGCGCCGCCGTGGAGAAGGCCGCGATCAGCACGCTGTGCAGGCTCTGCCGACGCCGGTACGCCGACCGCCGCAGCTGCGCCGCGGACGGGGTGTGTTCCCGCGGCGTCACTTCAGCTCGGCCGCCCCCGCCACCTGCGCGAGCCACTTCTGCTCCAGCTCGGTCAGCGTGCCGGCCTCGCTGAGCTGACCGACCGCGCCGCTCACGCAGCGGGTCAGCGGCGAGTTCTTGTCCAGCAGCAGCCCGAACGCCTCCGGCACGCCCACCTGCGGCACCTGCCCGACGATCGTCGCGTCGGCGATCTCCGCGCCGGTGATGTAGAAGGCGGTCGGCAGGTCCACCACGAGCCCGTCGACCTGCCCGTTCTGCAGGGCCTTCTTGGCGTCGTCGTTGCTGTTGTAGACCTGCGGCTTCGCGGACGGCTTGATGACGTCCGTGATCGCCTGGTAGCTGGTCGTGCCGACCTGGGCGCCGAGCCGGGCGCCGCGCAGGTCGGCCAGCGAGGTCTTGCCGGCGATCTTCGAGGACTTCAGCGCGATGACGGTCTGCCGTACCAGGTAGTACGGGGCCGAGAAGTCCACCGCCTGCTTGCGCTCCTCGGTGACGGAGAACTGGTTGATGTCGAAGTCGAAGTTCTTCTCCCCGGGCGCGATCGCGGTGTCGAACTTGACCCGGGTCCAGGTGACGTCGCCCCGGGCGTAGCCGAGCTTCTCGGCCACCGCGTACGCGACGGCGGCCTCGAAGCCCTCGCCGCTGTCCGGCTTGTCCTGCCGGAACCACGGCTCGTACGCCGGCTGGTCGGTGGCGATGGTGAGCTTGCCCGGCGTACGGGTGGGCAGGCTGTCCTTCGTGCAGGACGGCGTGGCGGTGGGTGTCGGTTCCTCGTCCTGTGGCGCGCATCCGGCGGTGGCGACGACGACGCCGGCGAGGGTGAGCGCGAAAAGGCGTGAGCGGCTGGCCATGGCGGACAGCGTAGAGGTCCATGGGCGTCGATCGAAGATTTTCCCACCATGCTGATAGGGAATAGTCCGTCTGCTGGGTCGCGGTGGACCCGGACTCGGGGCGCCGGCCGGGCGGCTGGAAGAATCGTTCCCCGTGAAGACGTTCGAGGAGTTGTTCGCCGAGCTGCAGGCCAAGGCCGCCGCCGGCACCCCGGGCTCGGGCACCGTCGCCGCGCTGAACAAGGGCGTGCACTTCATCGGCAAGAAGGTTGTCGAGGAGGCGGCCGAGTCGTGGATGGCCGCCGAGCACGAGGGGCCGCAGCGTACCGCCGAGGAGATCTCCCAGCTGCTCTACCAGGTCCAGGTGCTGATGCTCGCCAGCGGTCTCGAACTGAAGGACGTCTACCGACATCTGTGAGTGCGCCCCGTCGTTGATCAGATTCGATCGAAGGAGCACTCCGTCATGTTGCGTGTCGCCATCCCCAACAAGGGCACCCTGGCCGAGCCGGCCGCCCAGATGCTGCGTGAGGCGGGCTACCGCCAGCGCACCGACCCCAAGGACCTCGTCTGCCGCGACGAGGCCAACGATGTCGAATTCTTCTACCTGCGTCCCAAGGACATCGCCACCTACGTCGGCTCCGGTGACCTCGACCTCGGCATCACCGGCCGGGACCTGCTGATCGACTCGGCCGCACCCGCCGAGGAGGTCGTCGACCTCGCCTTCGGTCGGGCCACCTTCCGCTTCGCCGCCCGCCCCGACGACATCGCCTCCGTGCGGGATCTGGGCGGGCACCGGATCGCCACCGCGTATCCGGGGCTGGTCGAGCGGCACCTCGACGAGGCGGGCGTCAAGGCCGAGGTGATCCGCCTCGACGGCGCCGTGGAGAACGCCGTACGCCTCGGTGTCGCCGACGTGATCGCGGACGTGGTGGAGACCGGCGCGACCCTGCGCCAGGCGGGCCTCGTGGTGTTCGGCGAGCCGCTGCTGCGCTCGTCGGCGGTGCTGGTCCGCCGCGCCGGCGCACCGGCGCACGCGCAGGCCGAGCAGTTGCTGCGCCGCCTGCACGGCGTGCTGGTGGCCCGCCGCTACGTGATGCTCGCCTACGACGTCCCGGCCGGTCTGCTGGACCGCGCCAGCGGGCTGACCCCCGGCATCGAGTCGCCCACCGTGTCGCCGCTGCACCGCGAGGGCTGGGTGGCAGTGCAGGCCATGGTGCTCCGCGACGACGTGCACCGGATCATGGACGAGCTGTACGAGCTGGGCGCCCGCGCCATCCTGGTGACCAACATCCACGCCTGCCGCCTCTGAGCGTTCACGGGATCGCTGAGACGGGGGTGTCCGCCCGCGCGGGACACCCCCGTTTCGCTGATCTCGACTGATCAACCGCGCCGCGCCGGCATGGGCGCGTCGCGGGACGCTGAGTGATGGCTCGGCGGGTGGTGCGTCTGCGGGGCGGGTACGGGTGGCAGACTGGTGGGGTGAGTGACACCGAGCTGGTCCGTCTCAAGCCCCGCCGCATCCGGGTGGTGTGCTGGTCGGCGGCGGTCGCGCTGGTGGTGGTGTTCGCCGTGGTCGCCACCTCGCTGAGCGGGCCGACCGGCGACGGCTACGGCAGCTTCCAGCGTGGCGACCAGATCGCCATGATCGGTCTGGGCATCTTCGGGGCGCTGGGTTTCCTGCTGTTCACCCGCCCGCGGGTGGAGGCGGACGCGCGGGTCATCCGGGTGCGCAACGTCATCAGCTCGTACGAGCTGCCCTGGGAGGTTGTCCGGGGGGTCCGTTTCGACCGGGGCGCGCCGTGGGCGAGCCTGGAGCTGCACGACGACGACCTGCTGCCGATGGTCGCCCTGCAGGCGGCCGACAAGGAGCTGGCCGTCGACGGGGTCCGCGCCCTGCGCCGGCTGCACGAGGCCCACCTGAACCGCCTCGCCCAGCGCGCCGCCGGCAGCTGACCCCGCCGCTCGCCGACCTGCGCCACCGTCGGCGCTGCTCACGGCCGGGGTGCCCGGTTTGGGGGCGAGCGAGGCGGCGGTGTACTGTTGTCGCGTCGACCAGGCTGTCTCCGCATGCGAGCAGACAGCCTTGAAAGCGGAGCGCCTGCTCCCACCCGAGTCGCCGCCACGGTGGCCGGGTCCGGTCACCGGTTCCGGGCACGTCCCGGTCCCGGACGTGTGATCCTGTGATCACGCCGACCGGTCGAGCGGGCCCTGGCATGCGCCGGGGCCTTCTGCTTTCCGGGTCGGTTCCCACCCGGGAGCCGCAGGGGTCGGCGACAGAGCAGAAACGACTCGAGGAGGCCCCATCAGCGTCGAACCACGCGTGAACGAGCAGATCCGGGCACGTGAGGTCCGACTGGTCGGCCCCGAGGGTGAGCAGGTGGGCATCGTCCCGCTGGAGCGCGCCCTTCAGCTGGCCGCGGACGTCGATCTGGACCTGGTCGAGGTTGCGCCGATGGCGCGCCCGCCGGTGTGCAAGCTCATGGACTTCGGCAAGTTCAAGTACGAGAGCGCACTCAAGGCGCGCGAAGCGCGGCGTAATCAGCAGCAGACCGTCATCAAGGAAATGAAGCTCCGTCCGAAGATCGACCCGCACGACTACGAGACCAAAAAGGGTCACGTGGTGCGGTTCCTCAAGGCGGGCGACAAGGTCAAGGTGACGATCATGTTCCGCGGTCGCGAGCAGAGCCGCCCGGAGCTGGGTTACCGGCTCCTGCGCCGGCTCGAATCCGAGATCACGGAACTGGGATACGTCGAGGCCGCTCCGAAGCAGGACGGCCGAAACATGATCATGGTTCTCGCTCCGCATCGGGCCGTGAAGGCCTCCGCGGTCGCCGCTACGGCGTCCCGCGGCGGACCTCGGGACCGGGCAGCGGACGAGTCCGCCGCTCCGGAAGCCGATGAGACCGCGGCGGTCAGCGAGACCGCAGCAGCCGGTGACACCGGCCTCGCCGCCGACACCAGCGGCGAGTAACAGGGGAGAAGACGTTCCACATGCCGAAGATGAAGAGCCACACGGGTATGGGTAAGCGGGTCAAGGTGACCGGCAAGGGCAAGATCGTTGCCCAGCAGGCCGGCCTCCGTCACAACCTGGAGAAGAAGCCCTCCACCCAGACCCGCCGGCTGACCGGCACGGTCGTGCTGGCCAAGGCCGACGTCAAGCGCATCAAGAAGCTGCTCGGCCGCTGACGCGCGCCACCTTTACGTAATAAGGAGTTGAGATGGCACGCGTCAAGCGGGCTGTGAACGCCCAGAAGAAGCGTCGTACCCTGCTGGAGTCCGCGAGTGGTTACCGCGGTCAGCGCTCCCGGCTGTACCGCAAGGCCAAGGAGCAGGTGCTGCACTCGATGCAGTACGCCTACCGGGACCGTCGTGACCGCAAGGGCGACTTCCGGCAGCTGTGGATCCAGCGGATCAATGCAGGCGCCCGGGCGAACGGGATGACCTACAACCGCCTGATCCAGGGCATGCGTCTGGCCGGCATCGAGGTCGACCGCAAGATCCTGGCCGACATGGCTGTCAACGACGCCGCTTCCTTCGCGGCGATCGTCGAGCTGGCCCGGGCCGCGGTCACGGCCGAGGGCACCGGCGGCGCGGCGGCTCAGGCCGCCTGATCCCCACGCACCAGAACGAGGCGTCTCCCGTGTCGGCACCGCCGTCCGGGGGGCGCCTCAATCGTGTCGGAGGACCACCCATGATGGCTTTCACCCCGCGTACCCCAAGGGTTGTCGCCGCCCGCCGGTTGCAGCGCCGCCGGGACCGCGACGCCACCGGCCTGTTCCTGGCCGAGGGCCCGCAGGCGGTCCGCGAGGCCCTCGCACGGCCGGGGGTGGTCACCGAGCTGTTCGGTACGCCCGCCGCGCTGGACCGGCACCCGGAGCTCGCCGCGACGGCGGCCCGCGCCGACGTGCCGGTCTCCGAGGTGACCGACGACGCGCTCGCCGCGCTGGCCGAGACCGTCGCCCCGCAGGGGCTGGTCGCCGTCTGCCGGCACCTCGACGTGCCGCTGGAGCAGGCCCTCGCCGGCAGGCCCCGGTTGGTGGCGGTGCTCGCCGAGATCCGCGATCCGGGCAACGCCGGCACGGTGCTGCGCACCGCCGACGCGGCCGGCGCGGGTGCGGTGGTCTTCGCCGGGGACGCGGTCGACCCGTACAACGGCAAGTGTGTGCGGGCCTCGGCCGGCAGCCTCTTCCACGTCGACGTGGTCCGCGCGCCCGACCCGGTCGCGGTGGTCGACGCGCTGCGCGCCGCCGGGCTGTCGATCTTCGCCACCACCGGGTACGGCGACGACGACCTGGACGACCTGACCGACTACGGCCGGCTCGTCGGGCCCACCGCGTGGTTGTTCGGCTCGGAGGCGCACGGCCTGCCCGAGGAGTTGACCGCCGCCGCCGACGCCCGGGTGCGGGTGCCGCTGTACGGGCGCGCGGAGAGCCTCAACCTGGCTGCCGCCGCGGCGGTCTGCCTGTACGCTTCAGCGAGAGCGCAGCGCTGACGGTGACCACCTCCGGCGCGACCGACAGCAGGGGAGAGCATCCGCCCATGAACGCGACACGGCGTTCGTTTAGCCAGCCCGCCGGTGTCGGCGGGCGGCGGGCCTGACCTGCTCCCTGCGCAACTCCTACCGGCGGGCTGCGGCACAGCCGCGCGTCCGTAGACTCGCCTAGCCGCCCCGATGAGGGCTGGCGCCGCCGTGAGGGAGTGCCCGTACGCCATGAGCTACCGCAACGATCCGTACGACCCGAAGCAGGTCGCCCTGCTCGACCCGGCCGCCCTGGACGAGGCCGTCGCCGACGCCACGAAGGCGTTCACGGCCGCCGCCGATCCGGACGCGCTGACCGCGCTGCGTTCGGCGCACCTGGGGGACCGGTCGCCGGTCTCCCTCGCGCGCCGCGAGATCGGCGCGCTGCCGCCGGCCGCGAAGTCCGACGCCGGTAAGCGGGTCAACGAGGCCCGCCGGGCGATCGAAGCCGCGTACGCCGACCGCGCCGAGGTGGTGGAGCGCGAGCAGGCCGAGCGGGTGCTGGTCGAGGAGCGGGTGGACGTCACGCTGCCCTTCAACAGGCGTCCGCGCGGGGCCCGGCATCCGCTGAGCGTCCTGATGGAGTCGATCAGCGACCTGTTCGTCGGGATGGGCTACGAGGTGGCCGAGGGGCCCGAGGTCGACCTGGAGTGGGTCAACTTCGACGCGTTGAACATCCCCGCCGACCACCCGGCACGCGGGCTGATGGACACGTTCCACATCGCACCCGCCGATGGCTCCGCGGGCTCGGGCCTTGTTCTGCGCACGCACACGTCGACGGTGCAGACCCGCACCATGCTCAGCCGCAAGCCACCGATCTACGTGATCGTGCCCGGCCGCGTCTACCGCACCGACGAGATCGACGCCACGCACAGCCCGGTGTTCCACCAGGCCGAGGGCCTGGTGGTCGACAAGGGCATCACGATGGCGCACCTGCGGGGCACGCTGGACCACTTCGCGCGGGCCATGTTCGGCCCGGAGGCGAAGACCCGGTGGCGGCCGCACTACTTCCCGTTCACCGAGCCGTCAGCGGAGTTCGACGTGTGGTTCCCGGAGCACCGCGATGGCCCGCAGTGGGTCGAGTGGGGTGGCTGCGGGATGGTCAACCCGCGGGTGCTGCGCGCCTGCGGCGTGGACCCGGAGGTCTACTCCGGATTCGCCTTCGGCATGGGCATCGACCGGACCCTGATGGTCCGGCACGGGGTCAGCGACATCCGCCATCTCTTCGAGGGCGACGTGCGGTTCAGCCGCGCGCTCTCCACCGGGGCGTAGGCGATGCGGGTACGAGACACGGGAACGGTGGTCTGAAGTCATGCGAGTTTCTGTCAGCTGGCTGCGGGAGTACGTCGACCTCCCCGCCGACCTGCCCACCGGTGACCTGGAGCAGGCCCTGGTCAACCTCGGCATCGAGGTCGAGTCCGTCGTGGACCTGCGCGAGAGCGTCACCGGCCAGCTCGTCGTCGGCGAGGTGCGCGAGATCGAGGAGCTGACCGGCTTCAAGAAGCCGATCCGCTTCTGCCGGGTCGACGTGGGCGCCGCCAACGGCACCGGCGAGCCGCAGGAGATCGTCTGCGGGGCGCGCAACTTCGCCCCCGGTGACCGGGTGGTGGTGATCCTGCCCGGCGGTGTGCTGCCCGGCGGGTTCGCCATCGGCGCCCGCAAGACGTACGGGCACAACTCGGCCGGCATGATCTGCTCGGCGAAGGAGCTGGGCCTGGGCGACGACCACTCCGGCATCATCGTGCTGCCGCCGGACGTGTCCGCCAAGCCCGGCGACGACGCGCGGCCCGTCGTCGGCCTCGATGACGTCGTTCTCGAGCTGGAGATCACCCCGGACCGGGGGTACGCGCTGAGCCTGCGGGGCCTGGCCCGGGAGCTGTCGCACGCGTTCGACGTGCCGCTGCGCGACCCGGGGATGGCGCCCGCGCCGGGCGGCACGCCGACGCCGGCGTACCCGGTGGAGGTCCGCGACACGGTCGGCTGCGACCGGTTCACCGCCCGCCTGGTCCGCGGCATCGACCCGACCGCGCCCACCCCGTCGTGGATGGCCCAGCGACTGGTCACCGCCGGCATCCGCAGCATCTCGCTGCCGGTGGACATCACCAACTACGTGATGCTGGAGCTGGGCCAGCCGATGCACGCCTTCGACGCCGACCGGATCGTCGGGCCGCTTGTGGTCCGCCGCGCCGAGCCGGGGGAGAAGCTGACCACCCTGGACGGCGTCAACCGGGTGCTCACCGCCGACGACATGGTGATCTGCGACGACACCGGGCCGATCTCCCTCGCGGCGGTGATGGGTGGCGAGACCAGCGAGGTCGTCCCCGGCACCACGACAGTGCTCTTCGAGGCGGCGCACTGGGACCCGGCGATGGTCGGGCGCACGGCCCGCCGGCACAAGCTGTTCAGCGAGGCCGCGAAGCGCTGGGAGCGGGGCGTCGACCCGGCCGTTGCGCTGGTCGCGTTGGAGCGGGCCGTTGAGCTGCTCACCGAGCACGGCGGCGGCACCCCGAGCGCGGAGATCCTGGACATCAACCACGTCCGCCCGCGTACCCCGATCACCCTGCCGGCGGACCTGCCGACCCGGCGGGTCGGCGTCGAGTACCCGCCGGCGCGGGTCGTCGCCCTGCTGGAGCAGGTCGGCTGCACGGTCGCGCAGGGCGCGGACCGGTTGTCCGAGGACCCGGGCGCGGTCGGCACGGCCAGCGGCGCGGGCGTGGCGCTGAGCGTCACCCCGCCGAGCTGGCGGCCCGACCTGACCGACCCGGCCGACCTGGTCGAGGAGGTCGTCCGCCTCGACGGGTACGACAAGGTCCCGTCGGTGCTGCCGACCGCGCCGCCCGGTCGCGGGCTGACCCCGCGCCAGCGTCGCCGCCGGGCCGTGGCCGTGTCGCTGGCCGAGCGGGGGTACGTGGAGGTGCTCGCGCACCCGTTCGTGTCGCCGGAGCTGGCCGACCAGCTCGGCCTGCCGGCCGACGACCCCCGCCGGCCCGCGGTGCGGCTGGCCAACCCGTTGTCGGAGGAGGAGCCGCTGCTGCGCACCATGCTGCTCGGCCCGCTGCTCGGCATTCTCAAGCGCAACCTCGGCCGGGGTCACCGTGACCTCGCCCTCTACGAGATCGGCGCGGTCTTCCACCCGCGTCCCGGCGCCGGCAGCCCGCCGGCGATGGGCGTGGACCGGCGACCGACTGACGAGGAGTTCGCCGCCGCCGACGCCGTGGTGCCGGCGCAGCCGGTGCACGTCGCGGCGGTGCTCGCCGGCGACCTCGACCCGGCCGGCTGGTGGGGCGCGGGTCGACCGGCCGGCTGGGCGGACGCCATCGAGACGGCCCGTGACGTGCTCGACGCCGCCGGGATCCCCGACGAGCGGGTGGAGGTGCGGGCGGCCGAGTACGCGCCGTGGCACCCGGGCCGCTGCGCCGAGGTGCGCGTCGACGGCACGGTCGTCGGGCACGCCGGTGAGCTGCACCCGGTGGTGGTCGCGGCGCTGGAGCTGCCCCGCCGCACCTGCGCTATGGAGCTGAACCTCGATGCGCTGCCGCCGACCCCGGTGACGCCCGCGCCGACGGTGTCCGGCTTCCCGCCGGCGCTGATCGACGTGGCCCTGGTGGTGGACGACTCGGTGCCGGCGGAGCAGGTGCGTCGTGCGCTGGAGGCGGGCGCCGGGGAGCTGCTGGAGGACGTGCGGCTGTTCGACGTGTACTCCGGCGCGCAGCTCGGCGAGGGGCGGCGGTCGCTGGCGTACAAGCTGACGTTCCGGGCGCCGGACCGGACGTTGACCGTCGAGGAGGCCGTGGCGGCACGGGACGCGGCGGTCGCCGTCGCGGCGGAGCGCCTCGGCGCGACCCTGCGCGGCGCCTGAGGGGTCCCGGTGCGGGGATAGCTCGCGGTGGCCGCCGTACTCGCGGTGGCCACCGCCGGCCTGCGCTGGGCCCGCCGGCACCTGCTGCCGCGGTTCCTGAGGGGGCTCATCCAATCGCGCTGCGTCACCGGATCCGTTCACCATGTGGGCTATCGGCCGAAAGGGCACCGGCCTCGGCATGTTCGGCTACCCGCGAGTCACCTCCGAGCGGTTAGCCTGCTTGAATTCCGGCGACCACCGGAAGACACCCCCACCACCCCCATGGGAGTTGATCCATGTCCGAGGATCGGGCCGCGCAGGTCACGACGGCCGACGTCTGCATCGTCGGTGGCTGCGGTCGGGTGGGTCTGCCTCTGGGCATCGCCTTCGCCGCCCGTGGCCTCTCCGTGGTCCTGTACGACATCAACGCCGACGCGGTGGCCACGGTGAACGCGGCCCGGCTCCCGTTCGCCGAGCCCGGCGCCGCGGACCCGTTGGCCGAGGCGGTCGCCGCCGGGCGGCTGCGGGCGACCACCGACCCGGCCAGCGTGGGCGGTTCCGAGCACCTGGTGGTGGTGGTCGGCACGCCGGTCGACGAGCACCTCAACCCGGACCTCGGCGCGGTGCCCCGGGCCCTGGAGCGGTGCGCCGAGCACCTGCGCGACGGGCAACTCGTGGTGCTGCGCAGCACCGTCTACCCGGGAGTGACCGCGCTGACCGAGAAGCTGCTGGCCGGCAAGGGCATCCGCGCCGACGTGGCGTTCTGTCCGGAGCGGATCGCCGAGGGGCGGGCGATGACCGAGCTGTTCACGCTGCCGCAGATCGTGGCGGCCCGGACGCCGACGGCGCTGGCCCGCGCGGAGAAGCTCTTCCGGCACCTCACCGAGGAGATCGTGCCACTGGAGCCGGAGGAGGCGGAGCTGGCCAAGCTTTTCACCAACACCTGGCGCTACATCAAGTTCGCCACCGCCAACCAGTTCTGGATGATGGCCAACGACTTCGGCCTCGACTTCGCCCGGATCCGGCACGCGGTGGCGTACGACTATCCGCGCGCGGCGGACCTGCCGATGCCCGGCTTCGCCGCCGGGCCGTGCCTGTTCAAGGACACCATGCAGCTCGCGGCGTTCAACCGGAACAACTTCGTGCTCGGCCACTCCGCCATGCTGATCAACGAAGGGCTGCCGCTGTACCTGGTGTCCCGTCTGGAGGACCGGTTCGACCTGTCCGAGATGACGGTCGGCATCCTCGGTATGGCGTTCAAGGGCGGCAGCGACGACCCGCGGGAGAGCCTGGCGTACAAGCTGCGCAAGATCCTGGCGCTGAAGACCCGGGAGACGCTCTGCACCGACCCGTACGTGGCCGACGAGCGCTTCGTCGACCTGGACGAGGTGCTGCGCCGGGCCGACCTGCTGGTCATCGCCGCGCCGCACGAGCAGTACGCCCGACTGGAGACCGACACCCCACTGATCGACATGTGGGGGCTGACCGGACAGGGGGTGCGGGTGTGACGCCACGCGTGTCGGTCGTCGTCCCGGTCTACAACGAGGGCGAGGCGATCGTCCGCTGCCTGGAGCGGATGCTGCGGGAGATGCTGCTTCCGGCCGAGGTGCTCATCGTGCACGACATGCCCGAGGACACCACCGTGCCGTACGCCGAGCAGATCGCCCGGCAGGACCCGCGCGTCCGGGCGGTGCTCAACACCTACGGCCGAGGGCCCGCGAACGCGATCCGGTTCGGTGTCGACGCGGCCCAGGCCCCCGTCGTGGTGGTGACCATGGCCGACGGCTGCGACGACCCGCGTCAGATCGACGAGCTGGCCCGGCTGGTGGACCGGGGCGTGGTGGTGGCCGCGGCCTCCCGCTACATGCCGGGCGGGCAGCAGGTGGGCGGGCCACGGCTGAAGCGGATGATGTCCCGGTGGGCCGGGCGCAGCCTCTACACCTTCGCCCGGGTCGGCACCCGGGACGCCACCAACAGCTTCAAGGCGTACGACACGGCCTTCGTCCGGGAGGTGGGCATCGAGTCCCGGACCGGGTTCGAGATCGGCCTGGAGCTGACGGCCAAGGCCACCCGGCTGCGGCTGCCGGTGGCCGAGATCCCGACCATCTGGCTGGACCGGCCGCTGGGCGAGTCCCACTTCGACCTGGGTCGGTTCCTTCCCGGTTACCTGCGCTGGTACTTCTTCGCCTACGGTCGGCGGCTGAGCCGGGAGAAGCTCGCCGCGGGCACCGTCGCGGCGGCCGTGCCGGCCCCGCGCGACCCGCAGGACAACAGCACCGAGTACGAGAAAACCGCTTAGGAGCGCACGTGGCGAAGGTCCTGGTAACTGGTTCGGCCGGATTCATCGGCGGCTACCTCGTCGAGGAGCTGTTGGACCGGGGCCACGAAGTGGTCGCGGTCGACAACTTCTCCAAGTACGGGCCGGTAACCCACAGCTATGACGACCATCCCCGCTATCGCTTCGTCGAGGGTGACGCCCGCGACGTCGATCTGCTCACCGAGCTGCTGAACGGCTGCGACCACCTGGTGGCCGGGGCGGCGATGATCGGCGGGATCTCCTACTTCCACGCGTACGCCTACGATCTGCTCGCCACCAACGAGCGGATCATGGCGGCGACGTGCGACGCGGCGATCCGTGCGCACCGGGACGGGCAGCTGTCCAAGGTCACCTATCTCTCCTCCTCGATGGTCTACGAGTCGACCGAGCAGTGGCCGAGCCGGGAGGGCGACGAGCGGCGAGTCCCACCGCCACTGTCGTCGTACGGGTTCCAGAAGCTGGCCGTGGAGTACTACGCCCGCGCCGCCTGGGAGCAGTACCAGGTGCCGTACACCATCGTCCGGCCGTTCAACTGCGTGGGCGTGGGCGAGGGGCGGGCGCTCGGCCAGGCAGAGGTGCTCTCGGGCAACGTGAAGCTGGCCATGTCGCACGTCGTGCCGGACCTGGTGCAGAAGATCGTCAAGGGGCAGGACCCGCTGCACATCCTCGGTGCGGGCAACCAGGTGCGCCACTACACGTACGGCGGCGACCTGGCCCGGGGGATCGCCACCGCGATCGAGCACCCGGCCGCCCGCAACGAGGACTTCAACCTGTCGACAGCGGAGTCCACCAGCGTGCTCGAGTTGGCAGAGCTGATCTGGCACAAGATCAAGGGCCCGGACGTGCCGTTCCGGTACGTCTCCGATGAGCCGTTCCGCTACGACGTGCAGAAGCGCGTGCCGGACGTCACCAAGGCCCGTGAGGTGCTCGGGTTCACCGCGACCACGTCGCTGGACGCGATGCTCGACGAGGTCGTCCCCTGGGTGAGCCGGGCCGTCGCGGAGGGTCGTCTCTGACCGTCGCGTCCCGTGTTCGTCCCCCGCCGTCCGGCCCGTGTCGCCCCGCGACCGGGCCGGAGGTGTGTCGGTGCCACGTGCATCATTGCCATGCAGTGGACTGCATGAACTTGCAGCCCTTCGATCAGGGCTGCTAGCCTTCGTTGCATAGTCATGCGGAGGTGAGTATGGGGATCCGAGTCGCGGTCGCCGGAGCGAGCGGGTACGCCGGAGGCGAGCTGCTGCGCCTGGTCGCCGGGCACCCGGAGTTCGACCTGGTCGCCGCCACCGCGCACCGCCAGGCCGGGCACCGCGTCGACGTGGTGCACCCGCAGCTCACCGGGCTCGACCTGGTGCTCGGCGAGACCGACCCGTCGACCCTGGCCGACGCCGACCTGGTCTTCCTGGCGCTGCCGCACGGCGAGTCGGCGGCCCTCGCGGCCCACCTGCCGCCCGAGGTGCGCATCGTCGACCTGGGCGCCGACCACCGGCTCGCCGACCCGTACGCCTGGGCGCAGTACTACGGCGGCACGCACGCCGGCCAGTGGACCTACGGGCTGCCCGAGCTGCCCGGCCAGCGGGAGCTGATCGCCGGCTCGACCCGGGTGGCGAACACCGGCTGCTATGCCGCCGCGATCACCCTGGCGCTCGCGCCGCTGCTCGCCGACGGGGCTGCCAGCCCCGCCGACGTCGTGGTGGTCGCCGCCTCGGGCACCTCCGGCGCGGGCCGCGCGGCGAAGCCGCACCTGCTGGCCAGCGAGGTGCAGGGGGACCTGTCGCCGTACCGGGTCGGCACCCACCAGCACGTGCCCGAGATCAAGCAGGCGACCGGGGCGACCGGTCTGTCGTTCACGCCGGTCCTCGCGCCGATGCCGCGCGGCATCCTGGCCACGGTCACCGCCGTACCGGCGCGCGGCGTCGACCCGCAGCAGGTGCTGGCGCAGGCGTACGCGGACGCGCCGTTCGTGCACGTGCTGGCGGAGGGGCGCTGGCCGCACACCGCCGCCACCCTGGGTTCCAACTCGTGCCACCTGCAGGCCACCGTCGACGTCGACTCGGGTCGGCTGATCGTGCTCAGCGCACTGGACAACCTCGGCAAGGGCGCGGCCGGTCAGGCCGTGCAGAACGCCAACCTGATGTTCGGCCTGCCGGAGACGACGGGCCTGTCGATCTGGGGAGTCGCACCATGAGCGTCACCGCCCCTCGGGGTTTCCGGGCGGCCGGGGTGGCCGCCGGTCTGAAGGCCAGCGGTGGCGCCGACGTCGCCCTGGTGGTCAACGACGGCCCGGACGCCGGTGTCGCCGGTGTCTTCACCACCAACCGGGTCAAGGCCGCGCCGGTGCGCTGGAGCCAGCAGGTCGTGCAGGGCGGTGTCGTCCGGGCGGTCGTGCTCAACTCCGGTGGCGCCAACGCCTGCACCGGTCCGGCCGGCTTCCAGGACACCCACGCCACTGCCGAGCACACCGCCTCCGCGTTGAGCGCGGTCAGCCCGCGGCTCCTCCTCGGCGCCGGCGAGGTGGCGGTCTGCTCCACCGGCCTGATCGGTGAGCGACTGCCGATGTCGAAGCTGCTGCCCGGGGTCCGTACGGCCATCCGGGGTCTGTCGCGCGACGGCGGTCCGGCCGCCGCCGAGGCGATCATGACCACCGACACCCGGCCGAAGACCACTGTCGCGCGCGGCAGCGGTTGGACGGTCGGCGGGATGGCCAAGGGCGCCGGGATGCTCGCGCCGGGCATGGCCACCATGCTGTGCGTGCTCACCACCGACGCGGTGGCCGGGCCGGCTCTGCTGGATGAGGCGCTGCGCGCGGCCACCCGGGTGACCTTCGACCGGGTCGACTCCGACGGCTGCATGTCCACCAACGACACCGTGCTGCTGCTGTCGAGCGGCGCGAGCGGCATCGAGCCGACCCTGGACGAGCTGGCCGCCGCGGTCACGACGGCCTGTCACGACCTGGCACAGCAGCTCATCGCCGACGCCGAGGGCGCGACCAAGCAGGTCGCCATCGACGTGGTCGGCGCCGCCGACGAGGACGACGCCGTCGAGGTGGGCCGCTCGGTGGCCCGCAACAACCTGGTCAAGACGGCGTTGTTCGGCAACGACCCGAACTGGGGCCGGATCCTCGCGGCGGTCGGCACGACGGCCGCCGCCTTCGAGCCGGACGAGGTGGACGTCGCCGTCAACGGGGTGTGGGTGTGCCGGGGCGGCGCTGCCGCCGAGGACCGCTCGAAGGTCGACCTCACCGGCCGGGACGTGACGATCCGGATCGACCTGCACGCCGGCGACGCGGTGGCGACGATCTGGACCAACGACCTGTCCCACGCGTACGTGCACGAGAACTCGGCGTATTCGACATGAGTCTCAGCGGCGATCTCACCCGCGCCCAGGTCAAGGCGGAGACGCTGATCGAGGCCCTGCCCTGGCTGGCGCGTTTCTCCGGCTCCACAGTGGTGGTCAAGTACGGCGGCAACGCCATGACCGAGTCGGCGCTGCAACGGGCGTTCGCTGCCGACATGGTGTTCCTGCGGTACGCCGGTCTGAAGCCCGTCGTGGTGCACGGCGGCGGCCCGCAGATCTCGGCCATGCTGGGCCGGCTCGGCATCGCCAGCGAGTTCCGGGGCGGCCTGCGGGTGACGACCGCCGAGGCGATGGACGTGGTCCGGATGGTGCTGGTCGGGCAGGTGGGCCGGGAGCTGGTCGGGCTGATCAACTCGCACGGTCCGTTCGCCGTCGGGCTCTCCGGCGAGGACGCCCGGCTGTTCACCGCGGTGCGCCGCCCCGCGTACGTGGACGGGCTGCCGGTCGACGTCGGCCAGGTCGGCGACGTCGAGTCGGTGGATGTGTCGGCGGTGACCGACCTCATCGACGCCGGTCGGATCCCGGTGATCTCCACTGTCGCGCCGGACGCCGACGGGGTCCTGCACAACCTCAACGCGGACACCGCCGCCGCCGCCCTCGCCGTCGCGTTGCGGGCCCGCAAGTTGGTCGTGCTCACCGACGTGGCCGGCCTGTACGCGGACTGGCCGGACACCACCAGCCTGATCTCCGAGATCACCGCGGACGACCTGGCCAAGCTGCTGCCCGGTCTCGAGTCGGGGATGGTGCCGAAGATGGAGGCCTGCCTGCGGGCGGTGCGCGGGGGAGTGCCCGCTGCGCACGTCGTCGACGGCCGGGTGGCGCACTCCACGCTGCTGGAGGTCTTCACCTCGGAGGGGTTCGGAACGATGGTGGTGCTTCAGGACGGGATGGTCGGGGCATGAGCAGCCTGCTGCAACGCTGGACGCAGTCCATGATGGACAACTACGGCACGCCGCCGCTGGCGCTGGTCTCCGGCGCGGGGGCCGTGGTGGTCGACGACGCGGGTCGGGAATACCTGGACCTGGTCGGCGGGATCGCTGTCAACGCCCTCGGTCACGCCCACCCGGCGGTGGTGGCGGCGGTGTCCAAGCAGGTCGCGACGCTCGGGCACGTCTCCAACCTCTACGTCGCCGAGCCGCCGGTCGCCCTCGCGGAGCTGCTGCTGGCGCTCGCCGGCCGGCCCGGCCGGGTCTTCTTCGCCAACTCCGGAGCGGAGGCGAACGAGGCCGCGTTCAAGCTGTCCCGGCGCACCGGGCGCAGCCACGTGGTCGCCACCAACGGCGCCTTCCACGGTCGCACCATGGGCGCCCTCGCGCTGACCGGCCAGCCCGCCAAGGCCGACCCGTTCCGGCCGCTGCCCGGCGAGGTGACCCACGTCGACTTCGGCGACGTCGCCGCCCTCGAGGCGGCGGTCACCGACGCCACCGCCATGGTCATCCTGGAGCCCATCCAGGGCGAGAACGGCGTGGTCGTCCCGCCGGCCGGTTACCTGGCGGCGGCGCGGCGGATCACCGACCGGCACGGCGCGCTGCTGGTGCTCGACGAGGTGCAGACCGGCATCGGCCGCACCGGGCACTGGTTCGCCCACCAGGCCGAGGGTGTGGAGCCCGATGTGGTGACCCTGGCCAAGGGGTTGGGTGGCGGGCTGCCGCTCGGCGCGACGCTGGCCTTCGGCCGTGCCGCCGACCTGCTCACCCCCGGCTCGCACGGCACCACCTTCGGCGGCAACCCGGTGAGCTGCGCCGCCGCGCTCGCCGTGGTGGCCACGATCGCCAACGAGGGGCTGCTCGACCACGTCAAGCGCGTCGGCGAACGGCTGCGCCGGGGCGTCGAGGCGCTGGGCCACCCGCTGATCGACGGCGTACGCGGGGCCGGGCTGCTGCTCGGCGTGACCCTCACCGCGCCGGCGGCGCCGGTGCTCGCCGAGACGCTGCGAGACGCCGGCTTCCTGGTCAACGCGGTGCAGCCGGGCGTACTCCGGCTCGCCCCGCCGCTGATCCTCACCGCCGCCCAGGTCGACGCCTTCCTCGCCGCGCTCCCGGCGGCTCTGGACGCGTCGGCCGCTGGAACCGACCGGGCGCCGACCACCACCACGACGACGGGGACGACCGCATGATCCGGCACTTTCTGCGCGACGACGACCTCTCGCCCGCCGAGCAGTCCAGCGTGCTCGACCTGGCGGCGCGGATGAAGGCCGACCGCTTCGGCCACCAGCCGCTGGCCGGCCCCCGCTCGGTGGCGGTGCTCTTCGACAAGCAGAGCCTGCGCACCCGGATCTCGTTCGACGCCGGCATCGCCGAGCTGGGCGGGCACCCCTTGGTCGTGGACACCCAGGTCACCCACTTCGGTCGGGGCGAGACGCTCGCGGACGCCGGCCGGGTGCTGTCGCGCTACGTCGCGGCCATCGTCCTGCGCACCCACGGCGACGACCGGATCGCCGAGGTGGCGAGCGGCGCGAGCGTCCCGGTGATCAACGCGCTCACCGACGGTTTCCACCCCTGCCAGCTGCTGGCCGACCTGCTCACCATCCGGGAGCGCTGCGGCGGCACGGCCGGCCGCACCCTCACCTACGTGGGCGACGGCGCCAACAACATGGCGCAGTCGTACCTGCTGGCCGGGGCGACGGCCGGGATGCACGTGCGGATCGCCGGCCCGGCCGGGTTCGCGCCGGCCGCGGCGGTGGTGCGGCAGGCCGCCGAGATCGCCGCCGGCACGGGCGGGTCGGTACGGGTGCTGACCGACCCGGCCCAGGCGGTCCGCGACGCCGACGTGCTGGCCACCGACACGTGGACGTCGATGGGGCAGGAGGCCGACGGACTGGACCGGGTCACCCCGTTCCTGCCGTACCAGGTCAACAAGAAGCTGCTCGGCCAGGCCGCACCGGACGCGATCGTGCTGCACTGCCTGCCCGCCCACCGGGGCGAGGAGATCACCGACGAGGTGCTCGACGGCCCGCAGAGCGCGGTCTTCGACCAGGCGGAGAACCGGCTGCACGCCCAGAAGGCGCTGCTGACGTTCCTGCTCGCGGCGTCCGGGACGACGCGATGAGCGCCCCGCTGACCCGCGCCGCCCGGCACGCCCGGATCGTGGAGCTGATCCGGGACCGGCCCGTGCGGTCGCAGACCGAACTGGCCGACCTGCTCGCCGCCGACGGCGTCGGGGTCACCCAGGCCACCCTCTCGCGGGACCTGGAGGAGTTGGGCGCGGTCAAGGTGCGCGGCGGCGACGGTCCGGCCGTCTACCTGATCCCCGAGGACGGCCAGCGCCCGCTGCGCGACGCCGAGGCGGCGCCGGCCCGGCTGGTGCGGTTGCTGCGGGAACTGCTCAACGGCGTGGACGCCAGCGGCAACATCGCCGTGCTGCGCACCCCGCCGGGCGCAGCACAGTACCTGGCCAGCGCGTTGGACCGGGCGGGCCTGCCCGAGATCGTCGGCACCATCGCCGGCGACGACACCATCCTCGTCGTGGCCCGCGAGGCCGTCGGCGGGGCCGCGCTCGGTGACAAGCTCGCCGGCTGGGCCCGCCGGGACGACACCGTTGAAGGGACCACGGCATGACCGAGCGGGTCGTCCTCGCGTACTCCGGGGGGTTGGACACCTCCGTGGCGATTCCCTACCTGGCCGAGCAGACCGGCGCCGAGGTGATCGCGGTGGCGGTCGACGTCGGGCAGGGCGGGGAGGACCTCGACGCCATCCGGCAGCGCGCCCTGGACTGCGGCGCCGCCGAGTCCGAGGTCGTCGACGCGCGCGACGAGTTCGCCGCCGACTACTGCGTGCCGGCCATCCGGGCGAACGCCCTCTACATGGACCGTTACCCGCTGGTGTCGGCGCTGTCCCGGCCGCTGATCGTCAAGCACCTGGTGGCGGCGGCGCGCAAGCACGGCGGGACGATCGTCTCGCACGGCTGCACCGGCAAGGGCAACGACCAGGTCCGATTCGAGGTGGGCCTGGGCGCGCTCGCCCCCGAGCTGAAGATCATCGCCCCGGCCCGCGACTTCGCCTGGACCCGGGACAAGGCGATCGCGTTCGCCGAGGAGAAGGGGCTGCCGATCGACGTGTCGGCGAAGTCCCCGTACTCGATCGACCAGAACCTGTGGGGCCGCGCCGTGGAGACGGGCTTCCTGGAGGACATCTGGAACGCCCCGATCGAGGACCTCTACTCGTACACCGACGACCCGGCGGAGCCCCGCGACGCCGACGAGATCGTGATCACCTTCGACGGCGGCGTGCCGGTGGCGATCGACGGCGAGACCGTCACCCCGTACCAGGCGATCCTGGAGCTGAACCGGCGCGCGGGCGCCCAGGGCGTGGGCCGGCTCGACATGGTCGAGGACCGCCTCGTGGGCATCAAGAGCCGTGAGGTGTACGAGGCGCCCGGCGCGATCGCGCTGATCACCGCCCACCAAGAGTTGGAGGCGGTGACCGTCGAGCGGGACCTGGCCCGGTTCAAGAAGAGCGTGGACCAGCGCTGGGGTGAGCTGGTCTACGACGGCCTGTGGTTCTCGCCGTTGAAGGACTCGCTTGACGCGTTCATCGACGACGCGCAGCGGCACGTGAGCGGCGAGGTGCGGATGACCCTGCACGGCGGCCGGGCCACCGTCACCGGCCGGCGCTCCGAGGAGAGCCTCTACGACTTCGGACTGGCCACCTACGACACCGGCGACACCTTCGACCAGTCCCTCGCGAAGGGCTTCGTGCAGCTGTGGGGCCTTCCGAGTCGGATGGCCGCGGCCCGCGACGCCCGGCTGGGTGGCTGACGACCATGGGGACCACAATGGGCGGCGTGGACGACAAGAGCCTCACCGAGAACAGCGCCGGCACCAACCGGACGAGCCTGTGGGGTGGCCGGTTCGCCGGCGGCCCCGCGGAGGCGCTCGCCCGACTGTCGGTGAGCGTGCAGTTCGACTGGCGCCTGGCCCCGTACGACATCGCTGGTTCCCGGGCGCACGCCCGGGTCCTCGCCGGCGCCGGCCTGCTCGACCCGGAGGAGCTGGGCCGGATCCTGGCGGCCCTGGACGACCTGGAGGCGGCCTGTGCCTCGGGGGCGTTCCGGCCCACAGTCGACGACGAGGACGTGCACACCGCGTTGGAGCGGGGCCTGTTGGAGCGCCTGGGCAGCCTCGGCGGCAAGCTGCGCGCCGGCCGGTCGCGCAACGACCAGGTCGCCACCGACCTGCGGCTCTACCTGCGTGACCACGCGCGGGGGGTGGCCAGCCGCCTCGTCGAGCTGGCCGAGGCGCTCACCGAGCAGGCCGAACGGCACATCGGCACCGCCGCGCCCGGCATGACCCACCTCCAGCACGCCCAGCCGGTCACCTTCGGGCACTGGCTGCTCGCCCACGTGCAGCCGCTGCTGCGCGACCTGGAGCGGCTGCGTGACTGGGACCACCGGGCGGCGATCAGCCCGCTCGGCGCGGGCGCGCTCGCCGGGTCCGGGCTTCCGTTGGACCCGGTGGCCGTGGCCAAGGAGCTGGGCTTCCGGACGTCGTTCGCCAACTCGATGGACGCGGTCGCCGACCGGGACTTCGTGGCCGAGTTCCTCTTCACCACCGCGCTGATCGGGGTGCACCTGTCCCGCCTCGGTGAGGAGGTGGTGCTCTGGACCTCACACGAGTTCGGCTGGGTGGAGCTGGACGACGCATTCGCGACCGGTTCGTCGATCATGCCGCAGAAGAAGAACGCGGACATCGCCGAGCTGGCCCGGGGCAAGTCCGGGCGGCTGGTCGGCGGCCTGATGACGGTGCTGACCATGCTCAAGGGCCTGCCGATGACGTACGACCGGGACATGCAGGAGGACAAGGAGCCCGCGTTCGACGCGGTCGACACCCTGGAGCTGCTGCTGCCGGCCCTGGCGGGAATGATCTCCACGATGACGGTCCGGGTGGACCGCCTCGTCGCCGCTGCCCCGGTCGGCTTCTCGCTGGCCACCGAGGTCGCCGACTGGCTGGTCCGGCGCAACGTGCCGTTCCGCGACGCGCACGAGATCACCGGTCGGCTGGTGGCGCTCTGTGCGGCCCGGGAGTGTGAGCTGGAGGACGTCTCCGACGCCGACCTGGCCGCGGTCAGCGAACACCTCGACCCGTCGGTGCGCGACGTGCTCTCGGTGCGGTCGGCCCTCGCGGCCCGGACCACCCCCGGCTCGACCGGCCCCGGCCCGGTCGCCGACCAGCTCGCCGCCGCCGCGGACCGGCTGGCCGGCTGGCGGGACTGGGCCACCGAGCGGGTCGTACCCCGCTGACCTCGCCGTGGCGTCGGCGCGAGCCGCCGGCGCCACTGTCGGTTCAGGCCGTCGGGCGCTCCCGCTTGGGGAGCTTGGCCACCACCATGTCGTACGACGCGTCGACCGCCTCGGTCAGCTCGTCGCCGTCGATCCCGCCGTCGAGGCGCAGGGTGTTCCAGCCGGACCGGCCGATGTAGGCCATCGGGCGAGCGTCGTCGGGGTGGCGGCGCAGCCACTCGTCGGCGATCTCCCGGGTCTGGCCGCACTTGATGCCGACCGTGGGCCTTCCGTCGCCGTTGCCGAGGAACGCGAAGATCCGGCTGCCCACCTTCACCACCTCGTCGCCCTCCCACGGCCGGTCCAGCCACGCTCCCGGCTTCGCCAGGCAGTACGTCAGCATCTCCGCGCGTTCCATGGGTGCCTCCTCGTCGTGCGCACAGTCTGCCCGCCCCGGCCGCCGCCGCGGGGGTGCCCGGCCGATCCGCCCGCCCGGTCGTCTGGGGTCAGCCGGTCGCGTCGTGTCCGGTGGCTCAGGCGATCTGCTCGGCCGAGCGGGCGGCGACCCGCTCGTAGCGCTGCCGGGCCGCCTGCGCGCTGCCCAGCCCCAGCCCGTACGCGATGGACTGCCAGGTCAGCCCCCGGTCGCGGGCCAGCGTCAGCAGCCCCGCCTCCAGGGCGTCCAGCTCGGCGCGCACGTGCGGCAGCAGGGTCAGCGCGGCGGTGAGGTCTGCGGCGTCCACCGGTTCCTCGGTGGGCTCCCGCTCGGCGCCGCCGGCGGCGAGGGCGGTGACCAGAGCCACCGCCTCCCACGGGTCCAGCACGTACGGGTGGGCCCAGCGTCCCCGTCGGGCATCGGAGCCGGCGTGGCGTTCGCTGATCCGTTGCAGCGCCTCGTGGGTGCGGTGGGCGCGGGCCCGGGCCGGGTCGGGCGCGGTGAACAGCTCCTCGGTGGTCATGCTCCGAGCACACCCCATCAACGTGACCTTGTCAACAGATTGTTGAAACGCGGCGACGGGGTGATCAGATTGCCGCTGGGTACCGTTCGGGTCATGGAGCTCGCGCCGGACGACCGCAGCACCGACGCCGACCGGGGGGCGCTGGCCGGCCTGCTCGCCGGTCCACTGCTGCCGGCCGCGCGGGGCCTGCTGGGCTGCCGGCTGTCCGCCGGCGGGGTCACCGTCCGGATCACCGAGGTCGAGGCGTACGCCGGCACGGCCGGTGACCCGGCCTCGCACGCCCACCGGGGCCGCACCGCGCGCAACGTGGTGATGTTCGGCCCCGCCGGGCACGCCTACGTCTACTTCACCTACGGGATGCACTGGTGCATGAACGTGGTCACCGGGGTCGAGGGGGAGGCCGCCGCCGTGCTGCTGCGCGCCGGTGCGGTGGTCGAGGGCCTGGACACCGCGCGGGCTCGCCGGCCGGCGGTACGGCGGGACGTGGACCTGGCCCGGGGGCCGGCCCGGCTCTGCGCCACGCTCGGCATCGACCGCGCGGCGTACGGCGCGTACCTGCTCGGCGACGGTCCGGTCCGGTTGCGTCCGCCGGTTCGGCCGGTGCCGGACGAGACGGTGGTGGCGGGGCCCCGGGTCGGCGTGACCGGCGCGCACGATCTGCCCTGGCGGTTCTGGCTCGACGGCGATCCGACGGTCAGCGCGTACCGGCGACACGTGCCCCGCGTCCGGCGCTGAGCGCGGCTTCCGGCGTGTGGCCGGCGGGATCTGTCGGGGGGTGTGGCCATAATCACCCCACCTGCCCACCGACGGCTCGGAGGACGTCCATGCCAACGCTGCTCGCGATCGGCACCGCGAAGGGGTTGTTCCTCGCCACCAGCACCGATGACCGGCGCACCTGGGAGGTCAGCGGCCCGCACCACCCGGGGACGAGCGTCTACGCGGTCGCGCTCGACACCCGCCGGGCCACCCCGCGGCTGCTCGCCGGGGTGACCAGCTCGCACTTCGGGCCCAGCGTCGCGACCAGCGACGACCTCGGCGCGTCCTGGGACGAGCCCGACCACGCGCCGGTCGCGTTCCCGGCCGACACCGGCGCGACCCTGGGGCGGGTCTGGCAGCTGATGCCGGGCGGCGCCGACGAGCCGGACGTGGTCTGGGCCGGCACCGAGCCGTCGGCGCTGTTTCGCTCCACCGACGGTGGCCGCAGCTTCGAGCTGGTCCGCGCCCTCTGGGACCACCCGCACCGCCCGCACTGGCAGGCCGGGTTCGGTGGCCAGGCCGTGCACACCGTGCTGCCCCACCCGCGCGACCCGGCCCGGGTGCTGGTCGCCATGTCCACCGGCGGCGTCTACCGCTCGCAGGACGCCGGGGCGAGCTGGGCTCCGGGCAACGTGGGCATCCGCGCCGCCGGCCTGGCCGACGAGTGGCCGGAGTTCGGCCAGTGCGTGCACAAGGTCGCGCGGGACGCCGGCAACCCCGAGCGGCTGTACGCGCAAAACCACTTCGGCGTCTACCGCTCCGACGACGACGGCCGCACCTGGTCGTCGATCGCCGACGGGCTGCCCAGCGACTTCGGCTTCCCGATGGTGTCGCACCCCGGGCGGCCCGGGATGGTGTGGACGTTCCCGCTGGTGGCCGACGTCGAGCGGTTCCCCACCGACCACCGCTGCCGGGTGTTCCGCTCCGCCGACGCCGGCGCCAAGTGGGAGCCGCTGTCGGTGGGCCTGCCCGAGGGCCCGTTCTATCCGGCGGTGCTGCGCGACGCGATGTGCGCGGACGACGCCACACCTGGCGGCGTCTACTTCGGCACCCGCTCCGGCGAGGTCTACGCCAGCCGGGACGAGGGCGACTCCTGGTCGCAGGTGGCCGCGCACCTGCCCGACGTGCTGTGCGTCCGGGCGGCGGTGGTCTGAGTGGTCACCGTGCTGTTGCCCGGCCCGCTGCGCGGCGAGGCCGGCGGCGCCAGCCGGCTCAGTGTCGACGCGGGCGGCACCCTGGGGGCGGTCCTCGACGAGCTCGCCGCCGATCATCCCCGGCTGGCTCGGCGGATCCGCGACGAGCGCGGCGAGCTGCGCCGCTACGTCAACGTCTACGTCGACGGGGAGGACTGCCGGCACTCCGGCGGGCTGGCCACACCGGTCGGCGAGGGCGCCCAGGTGCAGGTGCTCCCCTCGGTCGCCGGGGGCTGATTCCCGCGGGTGACCGGCGCCACTGCCAGGTAGGCCGCCGACGGAATAGTTGACTTGTCAAATAAGTTGTGGGCTGCGTCCGGGTACTACGACGGCACCCGGTTGACACGCGAGGAGCTGTCATGCAGTTCGGAGTCTTCACCGTCGGTGACGTCACGGTCGATCCGACCACCGGTCGGGAGCCGACCGAGCATGAGCGGATCAAGGCGATGGTTGCCATCGCGCTGAAGGCCGAAGAGGTCGGGCTCGACGTCTTCGCCGCCGGTGAGCACCACAACCCGCCGTTCGTCCCCTCGTCCCCGACCACCATGCTCGGTCACATCGCGGCTCGCACCGAACGGCTGCTGCTGTCCACCGCGACCACGCTGATCACCACCAACGACCCGGTGAAGATCGCCGAGGACTACGCGATGCTCCAGCACCTGTCCGACGGCCGGGTGGACCTGATGATGGGCCGCGGCAACACCGGCCCGGTGTACCCGTGGTTCGGCAAGGACATCCGCGCCGGCATCCCCCTCGCGATCGAGAACTACGACCTGCTGCACCGGCTGTGGCGCGAGGACGTGGTCGACTGGAAGGGCAAGTACCGCACCCCGCTGCAGTCCTTCACCTCGACGCCGCGCCCGCTCGACGGTGTGCCGCCGTTCGTCTGGCACGGCTCGATCCGCAGCCCCGAGATCGCCGAGCAGGCCGCGTACTACGGCGACGGCTTCTTCGCCAACCACATCTTCTGGCCCAAGGAGCACACCCAGCGGATGGTCGAGCTCTACCGCCAGCGGTACGCGCACTACGGCCACGGCACCGCCGACCAGGCCATCGTCGGCCTCGGCGGCCAGGTGTTCATGCGGCGCAACTCGCAGGCCGCGGTCCGGGAGTTCCGGCCGTACTTCGACAACGCCCCGGTCTACGGGCACGGGCCGTCACTGGAGGAGTTCACCCGGGAGACCCCGCTGACCGTGGGCAGCCCGCAGCAGGTCATCGACCGCACCCTCGGCTTCCGCGAGTACGTCGGCGACTACCAGCGGCAGCTGTTCCTGATGGACCACGCGGGCCTGCCGCTCAAGACGGTGCTGGAGCAGCTCGACCTGCTCGGCGAGGAGGTCGTGCCGGTGCTGCGCAAGGAGTTCGCCGCCCTGAGCCCGGCGCACGTGCCGGAGGCGCCCACCCACGCCTCGCTGGTCGCCGCGGCCGGTGGCGTGAAGGACAGCACCGTGCACGCCGTCGACGACGTGACGGGCAAGGCGCCGGAGGGGGCGACCCGATGACCCGCCGTACGCTCGCCGTCGTCTCGGCGGGGCTGAGCCAGCCCTCGTCCACCCGGCTGCTCGCCGACCAGCTCGCCGGGGCGACCCGCGACGAGCTAATCCGGCGCGGCGCCGAGGTGGAGCTGCGGGTCGTCGACCTGCGCGAGTACGCCCACGACGTGGTCAACAACATGCTCACCGGGTTCCCGCCGGCCGGCCTGCGCGAGGCCATCGACGTGGTGACCGGGGCGGACGGCATCATCGCCGTGACGCCGATCTTCAACGCGTCGTACAACGGGCTGTTCAAGTCCTTCTTCGACGTGCTGGAGGCCGACTCGCTCGTCGACCGTCCGGTGCTCATCGGGGCCACCGGCGGCACCGCCCGGCACTCCCTCGCCCTGGAGCACGCCCTCCGCCCGATGTTCAGCTACCTGCGGGCGGTGGTGGTCCCCACCTCCGTCTTCGCCGCCCCGGAGGACTGGTCCGGTGGGACCGCCGACGGCGCCCTGCGCGGCCGCATCCGTCGCGCCGCCGGCGAGTTGGCCGACCAGGTCGAGCGCCGGCTGCCCGCCAGCGGCCCCGCCGACCCGTTCGCCCTCACCACCGACTTCCTGCAGATGCTCGGCGGGGGCGACGACGCGCCGGTCACCTCGGAGGGTCGTACGGGTGCGCGACAAGCACCGGGCAGCGCGCGTGCTGAATCGCAGCCTGGCTGACCGAGCCGAGCAGCAGACCGGCGAAGCCGTGCCGGCCTCGGGTGCCCACGACCAGCAGCGACGCCGTGCCGCTGGCCTCGATGAGCCCCGGGGCCGCGCCGGCCGCCCGGACCGGGTGCTCCCGCACCACCAGATCGGGATGCCCGGTCCGGACGGCCGCGGACGCCTCGGCCAACAGCCGCACCGCCTCGGCCTGGTACGCGGCCTGCGCCTCGTCGACCTCGTCCGGCACCGGCCGGTCCCCGTCCAGCGGGCCGACGTGCGCGAGCACCAGCGGGACGTCTCGTAGCGCCGCCTCGGTGGCGCCGTAGCCCACGGCCAGTCGGGACGACTCGGACCCGTCCACGCCGACCAGCACCGGCGCGTCCGCGTCGATCGGCTGCTCGTCCGGTCGGACCACCAGCACCGGGCAGTGCGCGTGCGCGGCCACCTGCGCGCCGACCGAACCGAGCAGCAGACCCGCGAACCCGCCCAGACCGCGGCTGCCCACCACGACGAGATCCGCCCGTCGGGACTCCTCGACCATCGTCGCGCCGGGGCCGCCGGCGACCTGACGGGCCTCGACGGCCAGGCCGGGCCACCGGTCGGCCAGGTCGGCAGCCGTCCGCTCCAGCATCTTCCGCGCCTGGTCGGTGGGCGCCGGCACCCCGAGGTCGTACGGGTTGAGGGGCACGCCGTAGCCGAGCGGGTGCAGGTAACCGTGCACCAGGAGCAGCGGCCGGGACCGGAGCAGGGCGGCGTAGGCCCCGTGCTCGGCGGCGACGAGGCTGGACGGCGATCCGTCCACACCCACGACGACAGGTCGGTCCATCGGCACTCCCAGGGTCGGTCGACTCATTGTCGGCGGCGCGGGGCCCGCGGTGACGCCGAACGCGCCGGTCGGCGGTCGGCCGTCGACGCGCCGGCGGCTCCGAACTGTCACCGGCGCTGCGTACCCTCGCCGGATGACCTCCGATGTGCGGCTGCGGCCGGTCCACGAGGACGACCTCGTGGAGTTCTTCCTGCACCAGCAGGACCCCGAGGCGAACCGGATGGCCGGGTTCGGCCCCAAGGACCCGTCCGACCACCGCGAGTTCGCCCGGCACTGGGCGCGGGTGCTCACCAACCCGGCGAACCGGGTCCGCACCATCGAGGCCGACGGCGAGGTGGTCGGTTACGTCAGCGCCTTCCCGGTCGACGACCAGACCGAGGTCAGCTACTGGATCGACCCGGCCCGCTGGGGCCGGGGCCACGCCACCGCGGCCCTCGCCGCCCTGCTGCGCGAGCTGCCCCGGCCGGTGCGCGCCCGCGCCGCCAAGGACAACGCCGCCTCCCTCGCGGTGCTGCGCAAGTGCGGGTTCGTCGTGGTCGGCGAGGATTCGGGGTACGCCAACGGGCGCGGGGCCGAGGTCGAGGAGTGGCTGCTGGAGCTGCCCGCCGACGCCCCTGACCTGGGCGGGCACTAGTCTCGCGGGGTGAACTGGTTGGATCTGGTCGGCTGGGCCGGCTCCGCGGTGCTGGTGTGGTCGCTGCTGCAGTCGCGCATCCTGCGGCTGCGCGCGCTCAACCTCGTCGGCTGCGTCGTGCTGATCGGCTACAACGCCGCCCTTGAGGTCTGGCCCATGGTCGGGCTCAACATCGTCCTCGCGGTGATCAACATCTGGTACCTGCGGGGGATGCTGGCGACCCGCCACGACGAGCAGACCTACCAGGTGGTGGAGGTCGGCGTCGGCGACCAGTTCCTGGCGCACACGCTGCGGATCCACGCGCCGGACATCGCCCGGTTCAACCCCGACTTCCACTGGGACCCGGCCGCCACCGACCGGTCGGCCTTCCTCGTGGTCACCGCTGACGAGGTGGTCGGGGTGGTGCTGTCGCACGCCGAGGCGCGCGGGGTCGCCCAGATCGACCTGGACTACGTGACCCCGAAGTTCCGCGACTTCACCCCCGGCGAGTTCGTCTACCGGCGCAGCCGCCTCTTCACCGAGCGGGGCTTCCACCGGGTGGTCAGCCCGCCCGGTATGGTCGCCCCCTACTACCACCGGCTCGGGTTCCGCCCCCAGGGCGACTCGTACGTGCTCGACCTGCCCGCGTCACCGGCGACCGATTCGGCGTAGCGTCGCGGGAGCAGGATTCGGCCGCGGCCGCACGGGGCACAGAAGCGCGTACGCCGGGCGGGCTAGCCGACCGGCGGGCGCCGTGCGTACGGCCGGTGCCACCACCGTGAGGGAGCGAACCGGGCGTGCAGAGCTACGGGAGCCAACTGGCCCTGGTCGGGATCCTGGTCGTCATCAACGCGCTCTTCGCCGGCAGTGAGATGGCGCTGGTGTCGCTGCGGGACAGCCAGATCCAGCGGTTGGAGCGCACCAGCCGGGCGGGACGGGTGCTGGCCCGGCTCGCCAAGGACCCGAACCGCTTCCTGGCCACCATCCAGATCGGCATCACCCTCGCCGGCTTCCTGGCCTCCGCCGCCGCGGCTGTCTCCCTGGCCAAGCCCCTCGTTCCGCTGCTCGGGGTGTTCGGGAGCGCCGCCGAGACGGTGGCGATCGTGGTGGTGACCCTCGCGCTGACCTTCGTCACCCTGGTCTTCGGCGAGCTGGCCCCCAAGCGGATCGCCATGCAGTCCGCCGAGCGGTGGGCGCTGCTGGTGGCCCGCCCGCTCGACCTGCTCGCCAGTCTCACCCGCCCGGCCGTCTGGGCCCTCGGCGCCACCAGCGACCTGGTCGTACGCCTGGTCGGGCTCAACCCGAAGCACCAGCCGGAGGAGATCGGCCCGGACGAGCTGCGCGACATCGTCGCCGGCAACCACGGCTTCACCAAGGAGCAGCGCACGATCATCGCGGGCGCCGTGGAGATCGCCGACCGGCGGTTGCGGGCTGTGCTCGTACCCCGGTTGCGGGTGTTCACGCTCGACAGCGGAACCACCGCGGAGGCCGCGCGGCTGGTGCTGGCCGCCACCGGGCACTCCCGGGCGCCGGTGGTGCGCCACGGCGGCCTGGACGACACCGCCGGTGTGATCCACCTGCGTGACCTGGTCGGCGTGCCCGACGACCGCCCGGTCGACGAGATCGCCCGCCCGCCGATGCTGCTGCCCGACTCGCTGCCGGTGGTGGACGCGCTGCGGCAGTTCAAGGCCGAGCGCCAGCACATCGCGCTGGTCGTGGACGAGCGCGGCGCCGTCGACGGCATCGTGACGCTGGAGGACATCCTGGAGGAGATCGTCGGGGAGATCTACGACGAGACCGACCGGGACGGCTACTCGGTGCGCCGCGAGCCGGACGGCGCGATGGTGCTGCCCGGCACCTTCCCGGTGCACGACCTCACGGACATCGGCGTCGAGCTGCCCTCGCGCCCGGCCGGCGACTACACCACAGTCGCCGGGCTGGTGCTGGCCCGCCTCGGGCACATCCCCACCGTGGCCGGGGAGGACGTGAGCCTGGACGGCTGGGTGCTGACGGTGGCGGGCATCGACCACCGGGCCATCACCGAGGTACGTCTGAGCCAGGTCCCCGCCGAGGACGGCGACGACAACGATGACGACGCCGACCAGGCGATCGAGCCGGTGCTGGACGAGGCCCGCAACTGACCGTCCCCGGGTGAGCGGCCGCGCGACGCTGCCGCGGCCGGGCCCGTTCGAGCCCGACGGTCAGTCGCGGGAGAGGTTCTGCAGCCGGACCTGACCACGGGCGACCAGCCGCTCGTCGGCGTCGCTGATCTCCACCTGCCAGAGCTGCTGGCTGCGACCCCGGTGCACCGGGGTGCCGACCGCCCGCAGCTCGCCGTCGCGGACGGCCCGCAGGAAATCGGTCTGGTTCGACACCCCGACCACCGTGCCCCGGTCGGCCAGCCAGAGCGCCCCCCCGATGCTGGCCGCGGTCTCCACCACCGAGCAGTACACCCCGCCGTGCTGGATGCCGAACGGCTGGTGCAGCTCCGGGCGGACCTGCCAGCTGATGACCACCCGGTCGGCGGTGGCCTCCTCGAATTTCAGGCCGAGCAGGGCGACGAAACCACCCGTCAGATCCGGCATCTCCACGGCGAACCCCTCCTCGATCAACGGGGCGCAAGCCTAGCCGGAGCGGGTTGCGTCAAACCCGGTACGGGTCGGAGCCGGCGATGGGGGAGAATTGGTGACCGTGACCGACAGCAGCCTCCCGCCGCCCGGGCGGTACTCCCTGACCGACGACCTGCTCTGGCGTGGCCTGATCCAGGACTCGACCGGCCTCGACGAGCTGCGCGAGCTGCTCGACGGCGGGGAGGCCACCACCTATTACGTGGGCTTCGACCCCACCGCGCAGAGCCTGCACGTCGGCTCGCTCATGCAGGTCATCACGGCCCGCCGTCTGCAACTCGCGGGTCACCGCCCGTTGCTGCTGGTGGGCGGGGCGACCGGGCAGATCGGCGACCCGAAGGAGAGCGCCGAGCGGACGCTCAACCCGCCGGAGGTGATCGCCGGCTGGGTCGAGCGGATCCGCGAGCAGCTCGCGCCCTTCGTGTCGTACACGGGTGAGAACGCGGCCCAGCTGGTCAACAACCTCGACTGGACCGGCGAGATGTCGGTCGTCGAGTTCCTCCGCGACGTGGGCAAGCACTTCCCGGTCAACAAGATGCTCGCCCGGGAGGTGGTGCGCGCGCGGCTGGAGACGGGCATCAGCTTCACCGAGTTCAGCTACCAGCTGCTGCAGGCCAACGACTTCTTCGAGCTGCACCGCCGCTACGGCTGCCAACTTCAGTTCGGTGGGTCCGACCAGTGGGGCAACATCACCGCCGGCGTCGACTACATCCGGCGGCGCGGCGCGGGGCCGGTCCAGGCGTTCACCACGCCGCTGGTCACCAAGGCCGACGGCACGAAGTTCGGCAAGACCGAGGGCGGCGCCGTCTGGCTCGACCCGACCATGACCAGCCCGTACGCCTTCTACCAGTTCTGGCTCAACGTCGACGACCGAGAGGTCGACCGCTACCTGCGGTACTTCAGCTTCCGCTCCCGGGACGAGCTGGAGGAGCTGGCGAAGGCGACGGCCGAGCGGCCGGCAGCCCGGCTGGCCCAGCGGGCGCTGGCCGAGGAGTTGACCACCCTGGTGCACGGCGCCGAGGAGACCCGGCAGGCGGTCGCCGCCAGCCAGGCGCTGTTCGGGCGCGGTTCGCTTGACGATCTGGCCCCGGAGACGCTGCGCGCGGCGCTGACCGAGGCCGGTCTGGTGCGTATCCCTGGCGAGCTGCCGGACGTGGCGGGTCTCCTGCGGGACTCCGGGCTGGCGACGGGGCTCAAGGAGGCGCGGCGCGTGATCGCCGAGGGCGGCGCCTACGTGAACAACAACCGGGTGACCGAGGTGGACGCCACGGTGTCCAGGGACGACCTGCTGCACGGTCGGTACCTGGTGCTGCGCCGGGGAAAGCGGTCGTTCGCAGGCGTTGAGCTGGGCGAATAGTCGGTTGTCGACGATGTGACGGGGGACGCGTCCGGCAGATTTGACGATCATCGGGCCGGACGCGTAACTTTCTCTCTGCCAGCGCGGAACGGACGAAACAGGCGAAAGCCTGAAGCGGCCGGAGCGCGGCGACGACTTCGGGGTCAGGCGGGTTCGCCGGCCGGATCCCGCCGGGTGGTGCCCACGGAAAACGCCGCGAGGCGGATTTGGTGCGGCGGAACCGACCGGGTAAAGTAGTCAGCCGGCAGGGAAACGGGCGAGCAAGCGGGAAACCGCTGCGGCCGGCCTGCCACCACCGTGACGAGAGCGGCGCAAGCCGGTCGAGACATGGTGCCCGCAACACGGGTTGAAGCACGACGAACCGCGAAACACCGGTTTGACACGGCAGAAACCAGCGGGTAACGTAGTAAAAGTGCCTGGCGCTGGAAAGCGCCGAGCACCGGTACGAAAAGCCCCGGGATGGTGGCCCACTGGTTGGGTCTTCTGATCGGTGTGTGGTTGTTCTTTGAGAACTCAACAGGGTGCTTGTAAAGCCAGTGCCAATTATGATTTATACCCCGGATTGGTCGAGCCTT